>NZ_MVDO01000162.1 GCF_002006755.1 Wohlfahrtiimonas larvae
CAACGTGTTGCTTAGTACAGAAAAAATCCAAAGCTATGAATATTATTGTGGATGGTGATTTACCAAAAGGTGTTACTGCTAAAGATATCGTACTTGCGATCATTCGTGAGATTGGTACGGCAGGTGGTACAGGTTACGCGATTGAATTTTCAGGTAGCGCAATTCGTGCATTATCGATGGAAGGCCGAATGACCATTTGTAATATGGCAATCGAAGCTGGTGCACGCGTTGGTATGGTTGCTGTGGATAATACAACATTAGAATTCGTAAAAGATCGCCCATTATCACCTAAAGGTGAAATGTGGAATCAAGCCGTTGCTTATTGGAATACATTGCATTCCGATATCGGCGCCCACTTTGATAAAGTGATTACATTAAATGCTGAAAATATCAAACCACAAGTCAGCTGGGGCACAAGCCCAGAAATGGTGATTGGTATTGATGAAATGATTCCAGATCCAACGAAAGAAACGGATCCAGTCAAACGTACAGGTATGGAAAAAGCATTGGCATATATGGATTTACAGCCAAACATCCCATTATCAGCCATTCCTTTAACTAAGATTTTCATTGGTTCTTGTACAAATTCACGCATTGAAGATCTGCGTGAAGCTGCTTTCATCGCTAAAGGCAAAAAAGTTGCCAATAATATTGTGCAGGCAATGATCGTACCTGGTTCTGGTTTAGTGAAAGAACAAGCAGAAAAAGAAGGTTTGGATAAAATCTTTTTAGAAGCTGGCTTTGAATGGCGTGAACCAGGCTGCTCAATGTGTTTAGCTATGAATAATGATCGTTTAAATGCAGGTGAACATTGTGCTTCAACCTCAAACCGTAACTTTGAAGGTCGTCAAGGTGCTGGTGGTCGTACGCATTTAGTGAGCCCTGCGATGGCAGCTGCTGCTGCAATTACAGGCCATTTTGTTGATGTTCGCACTTTGATTTAAGGAGATCATAATGAAAAAATTCACAACACATCAAGGCATTGCTGTTGCGATTGATCGCCCAAATATTGATACAGATGCGATCATTCCAAAACAATTTTTAAAATCTATCCAGCGCTCTGGTTTTGGCGTCAATCTATTCGATGAATGGCGCTATACAGATGTTGGTGAACCTGGGATGGATAATTCCAAACGCCCTTTAAATACAGAGTTTTCATTGAATCAACCACGATTCAAAAATGCATCTATTTTGGTTGCACGTGAAAACTTTGGCTGCGGTTCATCTCGTGAGCATGCCGTATGGGCTTTGGATGATTATGGTTTCAGATCAGTGATTGCACCAAGCTATTCAGACATCTTCTTCAACAACTGTTTTAAAAATGGTGTGTTACCTATTGTGCTTTCTGCCGAAGATGTTGATACAATTATACAGTTAATCAATCAACATGAAGGGTTAGAAATCGAGATTGATCTACCTGAACAACAAGTGGTTTGTAAGCTAGACAATACAGCATTACACCAACCTTTTTCATTCAATGTAGATGAATTTCGTAAATATTGCTTACTCAATGGGTTTGATGATATTGGACTAACTCTTCAACATACTGATGATATTAAAGCTTATGAAGCGCGAATGAAACAGAAAACGCCATGGGTTTTTATGGATCATTCCCTATAATATTTTTATTTAACAAATTTAGACTTTATGAAAACTACAGAAATACGCCGTAAATTTTTAGACTTCTTTATCTCAAAAGGACACGCAGAAGTCACTTCAAGCTCGCTCGTTCCTCACAATGACCCGACGCTATTATTCACAAATGCAGGGATGAACCAATTCAAAGATCTCTTCTTAGGATTGGAAAAACGCAACTACGTACGAGCCACATCATCTCAGCGCTGTGTTCGTGCTGGTGGTAAGCACAATGACTTGGAAAATGTTGGCTTTACAGCACGTCACCATACTTTCTTTGAAATGTTGGGGAACTTCAGCTTCGGCGATTATTTCAAAAAAGATGCCATTGAGTTTGCATGGGAATTATTAACTTCAGTTTACGGCTTCCCTGCCGACAAACTAACAGTAACTGTATTCCATACAGATGATGAAGCTTTTAATATTTGGAAAGATGTGATTGGCGTGCCTGAAGAACGCATCATCCGCATTGGCGTAAAAGAAGATGGTAGCTCAGATAACTTCTGGCAAATGGGTGATACTGGTCCTTGTGGCCCTTGTTCTGAAATCTTCTATGATCATGGCGATCATATTTGGGGTGGCCCTCCTGGATCAGCCGAAGAAGATGGTGACCGTTTCATTGAAGTATGGAACTTAGTATTCATGCAGTTTAACCGCGATGAATCTGGCATTTTACATCCATTACCAAAACCCTCTGTCGATACTGGTATGGGTTTAGAACGCTTATCCGCAGTTTTACAGGGCGTTCATAGTAACTATGAGATTGATCTATTCCAAACATTGATCAAAGCTGCTGCAAAATCGACAAATACAACAGACCTTGAACATAATTCGTTGAAAGTAATCAGCGATCATATTCGCTCAGTATCTTTCTTAATCGCTGATGGCGTTTTACCTTCTAACGAAGGTCGTGGTTATGTATTGCGCCGCATTATTCGCCGTGCAGTACGCCATGGTTACAAATTAGGGCAAAAAGATATTTTCTTCCATACATTAGTATCAACATTAGCAGATGTCATGGGCGATGCTTATCCTGAATTGATCGAGAAAAAATTCCACATTCAAGATGCCATTAGACAAGAAGAAATCCGTTTTGCTGAAACATTAGAACATGGTTTAAAACTGTTAGAATCAGACATCAAAGCATTAAGTGGTGCAAAAACAATCTCTGGTGAAACGATTTTCAAATTATATGATACATACGGCTTCCCTGTTGACTTAACAAATGATATCGCACGTGAACAAGGTTTAGAGCTCGATATGGATGGCTTTGAAGCTTGCATGGAAGAGCAACGTGCACGTGCGCGTGCTGCGAATCAATTCAGTGCAGAAAAAACTGTTGCGGTGGATCTAGATAAACCTGTTGAGTTTGTCGGCTATACAGAAAATCATTTAGATACAATCATCTTAGAATTGGCAAAAGATGGTGAATTAGTAGATGCATTATCTGAAGGTGATCAAGGCATCATCGTTTTAGAACGTACACCTTTCTACGCTGAATCAGGTGGTCAAGTGGGCGATCATGGTTCTATTGCTAACGGTGACAACTTATTCATCGTTGAAGATACAAAAAAACAAGGTGATGCAATTCTTCATTTTGGCCATGTATCTAAAGGTTCATTCAAAAAAACGAATCAAGTTCATGCAAAAATTGATGAACAATATCGTGATGACATTCGTAAAAATCACTCAGCAACTCACTTATTGCACAAAGCATTGCAAGAAATTTTAGGCAGCCATATTGAACAGAAAGGCTCTTTGGTCACTTATAATCGCTTACGCTTTGACTTCTCTCACAATGCACCAATTCCATTGGAAGTACTACAAGAGATTGAATCACATGTAAACAAAGCGATCATTGCTAATAATCCTGTTGAAATTGAAGTAATGCCAATTGATGATGCTAAAGCTAAAGGTGCAATGGCATTGTTTGGTGAAAAATATGGTGATGAAGTTCGCGTTGTAGAAATGGGCGATTCATTAGAACTATGTGGTGGCACTCACGTTGCTCGTACAGGTGATATTGGTCAATTTAGAATCATTCAAGAATCAGGGATTGCATCTGGCGTACGCCGTATTGAAGCAGTCACGGGCTTACATGCATTATCACTTGTTCAAGGACATGTACGTTTAGTGGTCGAATTATCTGAAGCATTGAAATCTACGCCTGAACAGCTAGTTATCAAAATGCACCAAATGTTGAATGACTTAAAAGCAACAGATAAAGCCTTACAGCAAGCTAAATCTAAATTAGCATTGGTTGCAAGCGATGAAATTTTAGCAGAGGCGCAAGAAATCAATGACACTAAAGTAATTGTTGCGCTTGTCCCTGAAGTTGAAACAAAACTTCTACGTGAATTGGCTGATAAGTTACGCAGTCAATCACAAGGCATTGTATTACTTGGTTCATCCGTGGATGGTAAAGCAACATTAGTTGCTGCTATTGAAAAATCTTTGACAAATAAAGTCAAAGCAGGCGATCTTGTGAATGTTGCCGCGGCAATCGTTGGCGGCAAAGGTGGTGGTCGTCCTGATTCAGCAACCGCTGGTGGTCAAGATGGCTCTAAAATTCAGGAAGCGCTTGATACTGCAAAAGCTTGGATTCAAGATAAAATCTAACGATCATAATTTATAGATAATAAAAAAGCGGGAATGGAATCCCGCTTTTTTATATCCAAAATTTTTCAATATCTCTTAGCAATTAATAATCACTTTCATTGCTTTTTCATCTGCCGCATTCTTAAACACCTTATAAGCCTGCTCAAGCTCATTAAATTTAAAATAATGAGTGATCATCTTATCTAGTGGCAATTTTCCTGAACAGCACGTTTTTAAGAGCATATCAGTTGTATTAGCATTCACTAATCCAGTAGTAATTTTCAAATTTTTAATCCATAGCTTTTCTAATGCAAAACTTACAGCTTGACCATGCACCCCAACATTCGCAATATTACCGCCTTCTTTTACAATATGTTGACAAACATCCCAAGTCTGCGGAATACCCACAGCCTCAATCGCACAATCAACACCACGGCCATTTGTCATTTTTAAAATAGATGCAATCGCTTCTTCTTTAGCAGAATTAATAACTTTTGTTGCGCCCATTTCCAATGCCATTTGAAGCCTATTTTCATCCATATCCACCACAATAATTTCACTTGGAGAATATAATTGTGCTGTTAATAACGCAGCCATACCAATTGGTCCTGCACCAACTATCGCAACTGTATCACCAGGTTGAACATCACCATACTGAACACCAATTTCATGAGAAGTTGGTAATGCATCTGACAGTAACACCGCAACATCTTCTGCTAAATTATTGGGTAAATGGTATAAAGACGTATCTGCAAATGGTGTACGAACATATTCAGCCTGCGTGCCATCAATCATGTACCCCATGATCCAACCACCACCATTCATACAATGAGCATTCAATTGCTTTTGGCAATTTTCACAAGTGCCACATCGGCTCACACAAGAAATGATAACCTTATCACCCTTCTTAAAATTCTTAACAGCACTACCTACTTCTTCGACAATACCAACACCCTCATGGCCTAAAATACGACCATTAAAGTTACCTTGTTTTTCTTTAGCAGTGGCTTCAATCTCAGGATTTTTTCCTTTCATAATGCCAAGATCAGTACCGCATATTGTTGTCGTAGTTAACTTTATTATCGCATCTGTGGGTTCTAATATTTGTGGTACTGGACGATCTTCAAAACGTAAATCGTTCTCACCATAATAAACCATTGCTTTCATTGTTTTTTGCATCACTAATCCTCCAAAATAGAGTTATAAAGTAATCCACTTGAGTTATTCAAGATTTCAACATCATATCGGAGAACATCACAAGATTCAAACTTCAAATAATCTGCCCTATCAATAAAATGTAAACCTTATACTTTTACAAAAAACTGACATTTTTGAACATTTTTTGATCAATCAAAATTAATCTCTTTAGCAGAAAAAAATTAATAAAAACAATATTACTAT
>NZ_MVDO01000163.1 GCF_002006755.1 Wohlfahrtiimonas larvae
TGTAAACCTTATACTTTTACAAAAAACTGACATTTTTGAACATTTTTTGATCAATCAAAATTAATCTCTTTAGCAGAAAAAAATTAATAAAAACAATATTACTATTTGATAATAAAAGAAATAAATCGCGACCATCTTATTTAACGACTGATTCATATTGTCATATAAGGTAAATATATATTTGACTATTAGTATTAAATGATAATAATTATCAATTGTGTTTGTAAACCATTGACTAATTTTAATAGCTTTATCTTGTAAGGAAAATCATGCGACACTACTCAAAAACCCCTCTTTTCAAACGAAGCATATTAGCTTGTGCTGTTGTAACATTATTATCTCCTATTTCATTTGCCCAGGAAGAAAAAGTAAATAGTAATGAAACCATTGAAGAATTAGAAAACTTCTCACCAGAAACTTCTGCAATCGATTTATCCAAAGTTGTTGTGACAGCTGGTGGTTTTAGCCAAGAAGTTAAAAGCGCACCCGCTTCTATTTCTGTTGTCTCGAAAGCAGAGTTAGATAATGCACCTTTCCGTGATGTTACAGATGCATTGAAAGATGTGCCTGGCGTTGTCATCACAGGTGGTGGAGCAAGTCAAGATATCAGCATTCGTGGGATGGCACCACAATACACATTAATGATGGTGGATGGTAAGCGTCAAAACTCACGTCAAACACGTCCAAACAGTGATGGTTCAGGGATTGAGCAAGGCTGGATCCCGCCATTAGCAGCAATTGATCGTATTGAAGTTGTGCGCGGCCCTATGTCATCACGCTATGGTTCAGATGCAATGGGTGGTGTTATTAATATCATCACTAAAAAAGTGGCTGATAAATGGGGTGGTAATATTCGTACTGATTATACCGTTCAACATGATTCTGATGGTGGCAATAGCAGCAATACGGAATTCTACCTAAATGGCCCAATTATACAAGAAATGTTAGGGCTACAAGTATTTGGTAAATATTCTAACCGCCAAGAAGATAAAATCAGCAGCGGAAATCCTGAACAACGTATTGAAAATATCGGCGGAAAATTATCTTTTGTACCCGTTAAAGGCCAAACATTCGAATTAGAATATGGCTCTGGCTTCCAAAAAAGATTTTGGACAGCCGGTAAAACCTCAGATAAATCCTCTGATAATAAATACAAAAGAAATAATGGATCATTGCGCTATACAGGCGAATTTGATGGCGGAATTATCGCAGATTTACTTGTTTCTCATGAAAAAAATAATAACTATTCACGCAACATGATCGTTAAAAATACAGAAGTGAATGGTAATGTAATTATTCCAATTGGTACTCATACAATCACAGTGGGTGGGCAATATATTGATGAAAAACTCAATGACAATAACAACCAATTTGGTAGCCAAATCAATAAAATTGAACGTAAAAGCCATGCTATCTTTGTTGAAGATGAATGGTGGATTCTAGATAATGTTGCTATTACTGCAGGCCTACGTTACGACCATGATGAAAACTATGGTGCTCACTGGTCACCAAGACTCTATGGTGTTTGGAACATCGATGATACTTGGACAGTCAAAGGTGGTATTTCAACAGGTTATAGAACGCCATCTATTCGCCAAGCTGTTGCAGATTGGGGACATGGTACAGGTGGTGGTCGTACAAATGGTGTAATCTTAGGTAATCCTAACTTAAAACCTGAAAAATCCACTAACTATGAAATCAGTTTAAACTTTGCACCTGATGAAAATATAGATATCAACACAACGATTTTCTATACCAAATTCAAGGACAAATTACAAAACGTTGAAGTATGCCGCTCCCCTGATTATACAGGTAAATATAATTCTGCATTACATGACCAATGTACAACATCTAATGGTCAAAAATTCTATTTCATTCAAACAAATGAAAATATAGATTCTGCCAAATTACAGGGTGTTGAACTTGCTGCTCGTTGGAGACCAATTGAAGAGTTAACATTATCTACTAGTTATACTTACACAAAAACTGAACAAACTAGTGGTGCTAATAAAGGCGACCCATTAAATCGTATTCCTAAACATTTATTAAATGTTAATGCTGACTGGCAGTTTACACCTCAAGCAAACGTATGGGTTAAAGCAAGTTACCGTGGTAAAGAAACTCAATTATCTCGTGGTGGCGCAAAAGGTACTGAATATCCTAGTTACACAATGTTAGATATTGGCGGTTCATATAAATTCGATGACCGTACTAGCTTCTTTGCGGGTGTCTACAACCTTACAGATAAGAAAATTACTGATGAAAAATATGGTAAAAGCTTAGATGGTAGACGTTATTGGTTAGGCGTTAGCATCGACTTTTAAGCCCAATTGATCGTAATACATTTTAAAGAACCTTTTCTGAGTACACAAAGAAAAGGTTCTTTTTTATTGCCTTAAAATAAAGGTACAACCAATTGATATGAATAATTTTTAACCATACATAAAAATCATGTAAACCTAAAATCTATATTAAAATCATTTTAATAATTGATTTACAAGATATATTTAAAATATAAAATAATTCACCTTAATTATGCTTATATTTGTAACGCAAATGCATTTGACTATTTATACTATTTGATAATAATTATCATTCTCTTGTATTTAATTTTATTATCATCAGAGGTTTAAATGCCATATCAGACTATTCAAAATCACTTCAAGTACAGTTTAGTAGCATGTGCTCTTCTCTCCATTTTATCACCGATTACATTTGCAGAAGAAAAAACAAATAGTGATAACACCATTGAAGAATTAGAAAACTTCTCACCAGAAACTTCTGCAATTGACTTATCAAAAGTAGTTGTTACAGCAGGTGGTTTCAGTCAAGAAGTTAAAAGTGCCCCAGCATCTATCTCCGTCGTCACACAACAAGAAATGCAAGAAGCGCCTTTTAGAGATATTTCTGAAGCATTAAAAGATATCCCGGGCGTTAATGTTTCTGGCAGAGGTACAAGCGCTGATATTGCTATCAGAGGCATGGGACCACAATACACCCTTTTCATGGTAGATGGTAAACGTCAAAGCTCTCGTCAATCTCGCCCAAATGGTAGTGAAGGTTTTGAACAAGGTTGGATGCCACCATTATCAGCTATAGAACGCATTGAAGTTGTACGTGGCCCAATGTCATCACGTTATGGTTCAGATGCAATGGGTGGGGTAATTAACGTTATTACAAAGAAAGTTTCAGACAAATGGGGTGGCAGCCTACGCCTAGAAACCACGATAGAAGATGAGTCCCATACCGGCAATACTCAAACAACCGAATTTTATTTAAATGGTCCATTGATCAAAGAGATGCTTGGCTTACAAATATTTGGTAAATATTCTCACCAAGATGAGGGTAAATACACTTATAATTCTGCACAGAATGTTATAGGAGGCTCTTCAGAACGTCGCTTACATAACTTAGGTGGAAAATTAACATTTGTTCCCATCAAAGGTCATACTTTTGAAGTAGAAGCAGGAACAAGCACACAACGTGATGAAAAAACTGTCGGAAAAAGTATTGAGCCATCACCACGCGCAACAAATGCTGATGATACACATCGTAGAACAAATCAATCTTTGCGTTATTTAGGTGAATACGACAATGGTATTACTTCCGATCTTGTGATTACTAATGAAAAGACCGATAACAAATTTCGCAAAATTAACGTTAAAAATTTAGATGTCAATGGCAACGTAATTATCCCGATTGATACTCATACCATCACTGTTGGCGGACAATATCGACATGAAAAATTAGATGCAACTGATAATCGTGTTCATAATGGTCCCAATAAACTCACCCATAAAACATTTGCTTTCTTTTTAGAAGATGAATGGTGGATGTTAGATAACTTTGCAATTACAGGTGGACTGCGTTATGACCATGATGAGAAATATGGTAGTAATTTTACACCAAGAATTTATGGAGTTTGGAACATAGATGAAGCTTGGACATTAAAAGGCGGTGTTTCATCAGGTTATTCCGCACCAAGTTTACGTCAAACATCTGAAGTATGGGGACAGCAAACAGGTGGTCGTGCGAATCAAAATGATCCAAGAAAACGTGGTATGATTGTTGGCAATCCTGATTTAAAACCTGAAAAAACATTAAACTATGAAATTGGTTTAAACTTTTCACCTAATGAAACATTAGATACCACAGCAACAATTTTTTATACAACATTTAAAGATAAAATTCAGATTGTAGATGTCAAACCTCGTATTAAGGATCATGAGCCACCTTATGCAGGTCCTGACGGCTTAGGCTATGGATTTATCCAAGGCTATGAAAATGCTGATCGAGCAAAATCTAAAGGTTTAGAACTATCAGCTCGTTGGAAGCCTATTGAAGATATTACATTATCAGGTAACTATACATGGATTCGTACCGAGATTACTAAAGGTAAATATAAAGGTGCGGGCTTTACACAAACACCTAAACATATGCTCAATATACATGCGGACTGGCAATTTATGCCACAAGCCCATATTTGGACCAAGGTCAATTACCGAGGTAAAGAAATATCATTAAATAGAGATGGTGGTCCTGGTGATCGTTATCCTGGATATACAACTTTTGATCTAGGTGGATCTTATAAAATTGATAAACATACAAGTTTTTATGCAGGTATCTATAATATCGGCAATAAAAAAATCAAAAATACCGATTTAGATCATACAATTGATGGCCGTCGTTATTGGATTGGTGTTAATATTGATTTCTAATCAACCATAAAAAGCAAGGCGCTGCTATATGCAGCGCTTAAAAATAATCACACCATCATTGCATCCCTGCTTCACCCGTCCAGAAACCTGAACATTCATGCGATGCTAATGGTTGCATATGAGTATTTTCTGATAGCATTCGTGCACGGTATTGCTCAATTATCGTGAGAATATTTTCATCCCAGGGTGATAAACGGATCATATCTACCAATGTTGATAATGATGGATATTCATTCACTAAGTTATAACAAAGACCACTTTGCATCTGAATACCATTCATTGTAAAAATACGCTGATTATCTTGTGTCAATACGGCTTTCCCCGAAGGATCTTTAAGACAAGCGATTTCACAATCTGCTTTATCACGCCCAACATTTCGCGCCGTAAAACACCTTGCTGAATATGATAAAGGCAAATAACCATAAGCCAAGATTTCTTTTTCAAATTTCTGCCATATCCCCTGCACTTCACATGCTTTTTGAATATCATGTAGCCATGCTTGTGATAATTCCACAGGAAAACACCAACGTTGCATACCATTACGAAGCATCACTGCCAAAGCTTCTGCATTATAGATATTCAAAGCATGCCCAGCCACAAAAGGTAATTGATTTTCCACACATAAATTAATGGCAGAAAAATCATTAGCTTCAATAGTAAATTCACCATTATTCACAACTTTTTTAACATCCAATAATTTTGATGGACTATCCACTAATGCTAATGATGTTAAAACAACTTCTTTACCGTGATTTTGGAGCTCTTTGCCAATCTCTAACCAATCATTGAGTAATAACTCTTGGCGCTTTGCACAGACCATTTCGCCCAAATAAACAATATCCACATCACTTGTTTTAATTGCATCGTAAAAATTATATACTCGAGTTTTTTCCCAACAATAAAGAATTGGACTTAACGATAATTTCATATTGATTCCCCTCTACCTTATTGCCAATGGCGATTATAAGCACCCAATGTTGTTTGCTTACCTTCTGATATTTCATTCAAAGCTTGATCCCATTGTGCTTTCACTTGAAAATTATTCGGTGACTTTTGGTAATGATCTATCGCTTCTCGCCATGTTTTTGCAACTTTGGCAACATATGCAGGGCTTCTCTGTCGGCCTTCTATTTTAACTGATGCAATACCCATTTTGAAGAAATCAGGAATCAATGAAATTGTATTTAAACTTGTTGGTTCTTCCATCACATGATAAAGCGAATCTTCCACGTTAAAGCGTCCTTTGCATAATGTTGGATAACCTGCATGCTCAGATTCTGAAAAACGATCAATCAAAACATTATTTAACCGCGTTTCTTTACCACCATTTTCTATTTCACGCCATTCTACAAATTCAGCGGGTGAACAAGCTCCTGCTGTATTGGGTGATTTGCCAGTTGTGTAAGATGATAAGTAACAACGTCCTTCTGCCATGATACATAAACCACCAAACGCAAACACTTCCAGTGGCACAGGCGACTCCTGCGCTAGCTTTTTCACTTGATGAATAGGTAAAACTCTCGGGATCACAATCCGTTTAACATTAAATTCCCTTTGGTAAAATTTAATGGCTTCAATATTAGTAGCAGAAGCTTGCACAGATAAATGTACTTCCATTTCAGGATGTTTATTGGCAACATAATCTAAATTAGCGATATCTGCCAAAATCAGAGCATCGACGCCTTCACCGACAGAACGATCAATCGCAGATTTCCAGATATGAAAAGATGATGGATTGACGAATGTATTAATTGCAACATGTAATTTCTTATCAAATTTTTTGGTTGTTTTAACAGCTTCTTGCAGTCGCTTTTCTGTAAAATTTAACCCAGGAAAATGCCGAGCATTAGTCTCATCCTTCAAACCTATGTAAACTGCATCCGCACCATTTTCAAATGCAGTTTTTAAAGCTGGTAAATTCCCTGCAGGGCATAATAATTCCATAACGCCTCATTTATGATTAATATCAAAACGCTATTAAGATAGATTGTTTACAGTATGAGTGGTTTGATTGGAATCAATTTTGAGGATGTTATGCAAATACCCGCTCAAGTTTCAAAACATTTACCTAATATTTTACCTAAATTATGCAAATATCACTTAAAAATAATGCCAAATTATTTGAAAATTCAATGTATTAATCTTGTGATGAACCATTTCTTTAAAGAAGCCATAACTGATGGTGAGCTAGATTTTTTAGAAAATAAAACTTTTCAAATCAATGTGGATGATATTCATTATTCAACCACTATTACTTTAAAAAATCAAAAACTTATAGCTCTTAATCATCATGACACAGCTGATGTTATTTTAAAGTCCTCATTTAATCCTTTAATATTATTAATTTCTAGAAAAGAAGATCCTGACACATTATTTTTTAATCGAGCATTGGCCATCGAGGGCAATACAGCATTGGTATTGGAAATTAAGAATTGGTTAGATAGCTTGGATTTTGACCTATTACCAAAGCCCATGCAAAAAGCCTTAATAGATTACAGTAAAATGATATAAATAATATTTTCCATTAATATTTATGACATAAAAAATCCCGCACTGCGGGATTCTTATTTTATCGATCATCTGTATTAATTATAGTACCAATTCACCTGACCAAATTTTACCAATCACTTCTAATGTTTGGTTAACACCTTCGCGTGCTGGCTTGCGACGAACAGATGTATAAGCAATGATATGGCCATCTTCATAGTTTGGACTTGCTGTTGCATAAACCCAATAATAGCGACCATCTTTACGTAAGTTTTTAACAAAACCACGCCAAGGCTTACCTGATTGTACTGTATCCCACAAATCTTTAAAAATAACAGGTGGAACATCTGGATGACGCAAAATAGAATGAGGTGAACCTATCAACTCTTCTTCTGACCATGCAGACATATCTACGAATGCTCTATTAGCATGTGTAATAATGCCGCGTGTATCTGTTCTAGAAACTATCAAACGCCCATCAGGATAAGGTACTTCCTCATCCACAATATACAAACGACGTTGGAAGCCCTCATAGTATGTCAAAGTTTTCTCTTCATACTCTGTGACACCTTGGGGTAAATCAGACAATTCCATACTCGGTGGAATTTTGTAGTCTACATTGTTATCCATAGATGATTCCTTATATACACAAATTATTTAATTATATTATGACGTACATATCACAATCACAAACGTTAAAAGATATTTATTTTCTATATTTGATTCCTATCAATACTAAGCTCTATAAACCTTTCCTGTAATGATATGCTGAATCTTTGTTGCTTGAGGAATACCACCTAATTTTCCTGCTACAACACCAGCTATTTTAGAACCACAGAATTTTAAAGCATCCTCTTCTGATATTATAGCAGGTTCTCCCTGAATATTAGCACTTGTTGAGATTAAAGGTGCACCAAAGCCTTCACATAATGCTTTTGCAACAGGATGTGTCGTTAATCTAACAGCTAAATCAGGGGAATCGCCAGACAAAACATCAGGACATAACTCTGTTCTAGGTAACAGCCAAGTATGATGAAAACCAAAATCTAAAGTTTTCATCAAAGCTTTTTGGTCATCAGTTAATGGCAAGATCCAATCTTGCAATCTTTCTAAAGAATCCGCTAAAACGATTAACCCCTTACTTAACGGTCGCCCTTTAATTTTGCAAATAATTTTAGCTAATTCAACATTGCGCGCATCGGCACCAATACCATACACACCCTCGGTTGGATACAGAATCAACTCTTGATGAGCCAACGCTGCTATCCCCTCTTCTACAGTTAATAACTTATTCATGACCAACGATTAATTAATAAATAAAAGATTGCCTACATAATATAATGAAAAAGACAAAATAATTGAAACAGGCAAAGTTAATACCCATGCCATCAAAATACTACGCACAGTTGATCCTTGCAAACCTGATTTATTTGCCACCATAGTTCCTGCAACTGCACTCGATAAAATATGTGTTGTTGAAACTGGCAACCCTAAATAACTTGCAGAGGCAATAGAAACACCCGCAGTAATCTGAGCACTCATGCCTTGTGCATAAGTCATCTCTTTCTTACCAATCTTACCTCCGACTGTTTCCACAACACGTCTCCAACCGATCATCGTACCGCAACCTAATGCAAAGGCTACAGCAAAAATAACCCAAATAGGTGCATATTGTGTTGTCTTAGTTAAGTTTTTAGAAATACTCTTATACGTTTTGCGATCAGCATCTGATAATTCTTCTGCTTTTTCTAATCTTTTAGTGACATTCCCCAAGCATAAAACTTCGTTACGTACAGACCAACGCTGATCTGTTGTTAATTGCTCGTAGCTTGTAATCCCATCTAATAAGCCCACCAATTTCTGTGCATGCCCAACCATTTCTGAAGGCTCACAGCTAAAAAGTGTTTTTTCCATCTTCTCAGAGGCAGGAAATAATTTTTCCATCACATCTTTATTTTTATCATAAGAAGTAATGATCAATTCTGCTGCAATTTTAGTTTGCTGAATATCATAAACATCTGATTTCATATTCACAACAAATTGTGCTGGCACAATACTGAATAATACTAACATCACCAAACCAATACCTTTTTGTCCATCATTTTGACCATGTGCAAAACTCATCCCCATAGCAGAGCAGACTAGGCAGAAACGTGGCCAAAAAGGAGGGCGTTTTTTCTTTTCGATATTATGGCGAATATGCGGTGTTTTATGGATATTACTTTTTGGCTTCCATTTCAATAAAAGCAACAAGAATAAACCAGCAACACCTGCACCAATCAATGGTGAGAATAATAATGAGAAAAATACATCATAAGCTTTTGCCCAGTTAACACCCTCCACTAATGAGCCATGCTCAATCAATGCATTTGCTAAACCAACACCTAAAATTGATCCAATTAAAGTATGAGAACTTGAAGCAGGAATACCAAAATACCAAGTACCTAAATTCCAAATCAACGCAGCAACTAATAATGAAAAGATCATAATCAATCCCTTCGTTGAGTTTGCTGTTGCCAGTAATTCCATTGGCAATAGATTTACAATTGCATACGCAACCGCTAAACCACCCAATGCAACTCCTAAAAAGTTAAATATGCCAGATAAAAAAACCGCCATGCCAGGCTTCATTGATTTAGTAAAAATCACTGTTGCAACAGCATTGGCGGTATCATGGAATCCATTTACAAATTCAAAAGCTAGAACAAGCCCAACAGAACCAATCAAAATTAAAATGATGTGCCAATCAAGTCCAGAAAAAAATTCAGCCAACATAAAAAAAGCTCTTTCTAATGACGAAAGAGCCTATTGTAATACAAAATGCTAGCGATGTTTAGCGCATTGTTACCAATTCTTCTGCTGAAGTTGGATGTAACGCAACTGTATCATCAAAATCTTGCTTAGTTGCGCCCATGCGAACAGCAACAGCAAAGCCTTGTAACATTTCATCTACTTGTGGGCCAATCATATGCACACCTACAACTTTTTCATCATCCCCAGCAACAACTAATTTCATTGCTGTTTTAACAGGATGCGGTGTAAAACTAGAATACATCGAAGTAAATGATGTCGTATAGCATTTCACTTTCTCATATTTTGCTTCTGCTTCCACTTCTGTTAAACCAACAGTACCAATTGGTGGATGAGAAAATACGATGCTAGCAATATTTTCATAAGGTAAATAACGCCCTTCTTTCCCACCATATAAACGATCTGCTAAACGACGAGCAGCTGCAATTGCAACAGGCGTCAATGGAAATTCACCAATAATATCACCCAATGCAAAAACGCCTTTGACATTAGTTTCTTGATATTGATCAACAGGAATTACACCATCTGCTTCCACTTTAATGGAAGTATTTTCCAAACCAATATTATCTGTATTTAAATCACGACCAATCGCCCAGATTACCTGATCTACTTCTGTACGGCCATGATTAGATATAACCACCAAACCATTTTCAGTTTTTTCAATAGCTTCAATTGTGGAGTTAGTATGGAAAGAAAGATTTTTCTCTAACTCTAATTTTAATTCATCAGTCACAAAATGGTCAAATGTTCTCAATACATTTTCTTTACGGCAGAATAAATGTGATTCAGTGCCTAAACCTTGCATCAATTGTGCAATTTCTACAGCAATATAACCAGCGCCAATCACAGCAACGCTTTTGGGCTGCGTTTCTAATGCAAAAAATTCATCTGATGTAATGCCAAATTCAGCACCTTTCACATCTGTTGGAATCTTTGGACGACCACCAGTTGAGATCACAATGTGATTAGCTGTATAACGTTCTCCGTTCACTTCAATTGTATGATCATCAATAAACTTTGCAGCACCTTCTACATAATCAATCCCTAAAGATTCAATGTAACCACCGTACCAATTTGTAATGCCACCAATATAGCCATCACGCTTCTCTTTCAATGTCGTCCAAGAGAAATTTTTCAATTCAACATCAAAGCCATAACCTGATGCATTACGAATTGTATCCGCAACATGAGATGCATTCCACATGATTTTTTTCGGCACACAACCAACATTGACACATGTGCCGCCAACCATACCTTTTTCAATTACTAAACATTTAGCACCATAACTCACAGCACGCTCTACAACAGAAATTCCTCCTGAGCCTGCGCCAAGAGCAATTACATCATATTTCATTATTTATCCTTTTTCTCTGGGTAATATGTTTCAAATAATGGTACAACCTCAATCACACCAGATACGCTACGTGCACGATCTATCACTGGCTGCATTTCTGAAGGTTTTAATAACCCCATTAAATATACAATTCCACGTTCAGTAACAACTTTGACATGTCCTGCATAAAAATCTGGAGAAATAGTTAATAAAGCTATTTCACTTTTCACTTTTGTTGTCAGTAACGTATCTTGAGATCTTTCACCAAACGATGAAGCTGGAGCAATAACCAATTCGTTATAAACATTTGTTACGCCTGGGATTTTCTTAACTTCATCCTCTAAAGTTAATCCAATTTCTCTAGTATGTACTTCACCTGCTAATAATACCGCGTGATTATAGCTAACATTATTAATATGATTTTTAGAACCATAAGGTAAATCTCTAACAGCTTTCTTTACTTGTGATTCAATTTCTTGATCTTCAAGCATTACAGCGTTGGTTCGTCGATCAGACATAATCACACCTGTTGTACCGACTGCACCAAATACAGCTAAAGGCGCACAACCAGATAGGGGCAAAATAACTGCCCCCAATAAAATTGCTAAAATATTTCTAGTTATCATTGAATGACCCAATTTATTATTCGATCAAGAATTTTTTTAATTTCGTCATAGCTTGCGCTTCTATTTGACGAATACGTTCTGCTGAAACTCCATATTCAGCAGCCAATTCATGTAATGTTGGCTTTTTACTGTCATCGGTTTCCATCCAACGACGCTGAATAATATCGCGACTACGGTCATCTAAGTTAGCCATCGCATTAGCTAAAGCTTCTAAACTTTTCTGTTCTGTATCATCTTGTTCCACTTGCAATGATGGATCCATATTTTCATCTGCCAACCATTCCGATGGTGAATAGTGCTCATTATCTTCATCACTTGTGGATAAATCAAAAGAAACATCATTAGAAAATAAACGAGACTCCATTCTTTTAACCTCATCCACACTCACATTTAAATCTGCTGCGATATTTTCAGCTTCATTTTCATTGAGCCACCCTAAAGATTCTTTGGATGAACGTAAGTTAAAAAATAGTTTACGCTGTGCTTTAGTCGTTGCCACTTTAACAATTCGCCAGTTACGAATGACAAAGTCATGAATTTCTGACTTAATCCAATGAACTGCGAATGAAATTAAGCGAACATTATAACTTGGGTCAAAACGTTTCACTGCTTTCATCAAGCCGACATTACCTTCTTGTACAAGATCAACCAAAGGCAAACCATAACCTGTAAACCCTTTAGCGATATGAACAACGAATTTTAAATGTGCTAAAACTAGTAATTGTGCAGCTTGAATATCATTTTTTTCAATCAAACGCGTTGCAAGCTCTTTCTCTTCTTCTGCACTTAAAGTTGGGATATCTGCAATTGCAGAAGCATATGCACTGAAGTCATCACTGACAGCAGGCAATGAATTAGCTCTTAAAACTAAAGATTTATTCATTAAACCTCCCTTTAAATTTGACAGATTATTATATCATAAATACATCTTGACATAACCTTTTCTTGTCCACCATTATCTTTTTACAATTATTATCATAAGTATAGTCAATAATTACATTATTTGGTAACATCAAACCTTAAAAATACTACGCGCACTGCGTAAATTTTAGACAATCAAACAATGGTTTTGGAGGAATTTATGACCAACGATAAGGTTAAGAAAGAAGCAGAATTTAGAAAGGCAGCATTGAATTATCATCGCTTCCCGAAACCCGGCAAGGTTGAAGTCATCCCCAGTAAACCAGTTAGTGATCAACGAGATCTTGCATTAGCTTATTCACCTGGTGTTGCTTATCCTTGTGAGGAAATCAAAGCCAATCCACTTACAGCATTAGACTACACTGCAAAAGGCAATTTAGTCGCTGTTATCTCTAATGGCACCGCAGTATTAGGTTTAGGTAATATTGGTGCTTTAGCAGGTAAACCTGTAATGGAAGGTAAAGGTGTTTTATTTAAAAAATTTGCAGGTATTGATGTTTTTGACATTGAAGTAGATGAACAAGATCCTAAGCGTTTCATTGAAGCTGTTGCTGCCTTAGAGCCAACTTTTGGTGGGATTAATTTAGAAGATATTAAAGCACCAGAATGCTTTGAAATCGAAGCTGAATTAAAAAAACGCATGAAAATCCCTGTATTCCATGATGATCAGCATGGTACAGCGATCATTGTTGCTGCCGGTATTGTCAATGCATTGAAGCTTGTGAACAAATCCATCGAAGATGTTCGCCTAGTAACAAGTGGCGCAGGTGCTGCCGCACTAGCCTGTTTAAATATGCTAGTTACAATGGGATTAAAGAAAGAAAATATATTAGTTTCAGACATTGATGGCATCATCAACACTCGTCGCCCAGAAGAAACTCTGAATAAATATAATAAAGAATACCAACGTGACACACCGCATAATACATTGGCTGAAGCAATTGTTGGTGCCGATATTTTCTTAGGCTTGTCTGCACCGCGTCTTTTGAATCAAGATATGATCAAATCAATGGCAGAGAATCCAATTATCTTTGCATTGGCAAACCCTGAACCAGAAACTCGCCCTGAAATCGTTCATGAAATGCGTTCAGATGCGATTGTTGCAACGGGTCGATCAGATTATCCTAACCAAATCAATAATGTATTATGTTTCCCATTCTTATTCCGTGGTGCATTAGATTGTGGTGCAACCGAAATTAACGAAGAAATGAAAGTTGCCTGTGTGAATGCAATTGCAAAATTAGCTCAACAAAGTGCAAGCATTAACGTTGGTAGCCGTAAGAGCCAAACAGCTCGCTTTGGCCGTGATAGTATTATTCCTAAACCATTTGACTCACGATTAATCATTGAGTTACCAATTGCTGTTGCAAAAGCTGCAATGGAAACTGGTGTAGCAACTCGCCCGATTGAAGATTTAGCCGCGTATCGTGAAGAGTTAACAGCCTTAGTTTATCGCTCATCCATGATCATGAAGCCTTTATTTGATGAAGCAAAACACAACTATCGCACAATTGCATATGTTGAAGGTGAAGATGAGCGTGTATTACGTGCAGCAGAAATCATTCATAACGAACAAATTGCAAACCCTGTATTAATTGGTCGCGCTGATGTGATTCAAGCTAAACTAGCCGAATTATCCATCAGCTTACCGACCAAAGTATTGCAATCAGAAGAAGAAATTTCCCGCACTGAACGTGAATTTGTCCAAATTATTGATTACCGTACGCCCCCACATTTAGATGCTTGCCATAAAGCTTACTATGCAAAAATGTGCCGTAAAGGTTTAACTACAGACTGGGCATATCATCGCTTACAAATGCGTCCAAATGTTTTAGCAGGTATGCTTTTAGATCAGGGCTTTATTGATGGCATCGTAGCTGGCACATTAGGGCAATATAAAAACCACCTAGAACACATCACAGATACAGTAGGTTTAAAAGATACACATACAAAGCCTTCTGCTGTTAGTATTTTATTGGCACAAGATGGTCCATTATTTTTCACAGATACCCATGTGAATGAAAACCCAAGTGCTGAACATTTAGCTGAAATCACTTTAGCTGGCGCTAAAATAGTAGAACGCTTTGGATTAAAACCTAATGTTGCATTAGTTTCTCACTCAAACTTTGGTTCATTTGATACCGAATACTCACTTAAAATGAGAAAAACATTGGATGTTTTAAAAGAAAAAGCACCTACATTATCTGTTGAAGGTGAAATGCAGCCTGAATTAGCACTATTTAAACAATATCGTGATGAATATTTACCAACCAATAAATTATCAGACAATGCAAATTTATTAGTATTTAGTAATATTGATTCTGCAAACGTTTCTTACAACCTTGCAAAATCAATCACTGGTAGCGTTGTAGTTGCACCAATCTTAACGGGCTTTGCAAAACCAGTTCAGATTTTGACAAATATCGCTACTGTCCGTCGTGTTGTTAACATTACTGCTATTTGTGCAACTGAATAATATCTAGCAATAATCCACATGTTCGCAAAATTCTCCTTTACAATATAATGTAAAGTAGTTATTTTGCGAACTTGTCTTATATTTAGGATTGATAATAAATATACAATGAACTCTATGCGTACAACCCTATTGATTCCATGTGTTTTGATCATCACCGCCTGTTCTAGTTACGGAACTTATACTGTGCGACCAGGTGACTCATTAAGCAATATCGCAAGTAGACACAATATCTCGGTCGCCGAATTGAGTCGCATTAATAATATTTCTAATCCTAATCATATTCGTGCAGGACAAACACTTAAAATTCGTGGCGGTGCCAAAGTTAAAGATAGCCGTAGCAATCAGAATCAATATGCATCTAATCGTAATTATAAAGTACCACCTGCTAATAAAAATACAGATCATAGCGTTCAAGCTTCATCAACTTATACAAACCAACCTATTCCCAAAATGGGCGGTTGGCATAAACCAACACAAGGCCAAGTTATACGATCATTTAACCCCAACTTGCCTGGTCATAAAGGTATTCAGATCGCAGGTAATTTCAATCAACCTGTTAATAGTGCTAATAATGGCGTAGTTGTCTATGCAGGGCAAGGCAGCGGTGGATTTGGCCAGTTAGTAATGGTGAAGCATGCTAATAATGTCTATACAGCCTATGGATATTTATCATCTGTCACTGTTAGAGAAGGACAGAAAGTTTCCAGTAGCCAACAGATTGGGACAATGGGTACAAGCCCAGAAGGCAAAAATATTCTTCACTTTGAAGTACGTGTCAATGGAAATCCCATCAATCCAACACGTTATGTTAATTTCTAAAATGATTCAAAAAGCTCAAGGGATAATACTAATCCTTTGAGCATATCGCCACCTGACCTCGAACCAATGCTAAACACATCTTGTATTGCTAATATTAGGCTATTGTGATCATGATTTGCAATCACCTGACCTAACAGTAATAACCATTCATTAAATCGTCCGTTTGAAGCATGTTTAAGCATCGCATAGCTAATTTCATTTGTCCGCTCTGGACTCATATCTATTGCTTTTTTTAATGCATCTAATAAATCTATATTTCTCGGCATTTGCATAAAACAGCCTAACAAAAAACCAACTAAACGATCATCTCCTGATGGTGTTAACCCTAAGCCTAATCCAATATTACTACGTGCACACTCCATTACTTCATCATAATTGTGATCCTTAATTGCATGATATAACGCCTGATGATTATCATCTAATTTACGATACACTTGCTTTTCTATAGCTTGCAAATCATCATTATGTAGGCTTAAAAATTGATGTATCTCAATAATCGCACTATGATTCATTTGTAATAATTTTGGTAAATCGCACTGCCACAATGCAGTTATTTGTCTGCATCGTACTTCAATATCAGCATCAAGTATTGATAAGCTTTGTGAAGATGTCTTTAATAAAAGAGCATCATTGAGCCCCCATGTATCAAAACTATCAACATTAAGCACCAAAGTATTGGGACCATTAGGTAAATTTTTAGATAAAAAAGTGATCATTTGCCCATCATCATTCATCCAATTGATAGCATGGCTAAATCGACTGTGTAATCGAAAAGAAAATGTTTCACAATTTTGCCATTGATCCATTAAATCTGCATCAATAGATGATATGGTACAAATCATATTTTAGAGCCTTAAAGTTGATGATATAAATATATATCCATTATCTGATAATCAATTTAGGCAATCAACGCTATAATGTTGGACAATGGTACATTATTAACAAAGGAGTTTGAATGAAAACAACAGCACGCAATCAATTCAAAGGAACAATTGAAGCCATACAATCAGCTGGCTCAGGCAATGATGAAATCATCATTGATATTGGTTCTGGTTTAGAAATTGTTGCTGGCATTACGCAAGGTAACACCCGTCGCCTTGATTTATCAGTTGGCCAAGAAGTCATTGCTATGATCAAAGCAACTTGGATTATTTTGGCTGTTGATTCTGATGAATATGAATTCTCAACACGCAATCAATTTTTTACAACAATCACAGCCATCAAAACAGGAACTGCCGATAGCGAAGTATTCCTAAAAACTGAAGAAGGTGTAGAGTTGGTTGCAATTGTCACAAATGTTGGTGTTGAAAAAATGGCATTAACTGTTGGCAAATCTGTGACAGCGCTTTTTAAAGCACCCCACGTCATTTTAGCCATTAAAAAAGTTTAATCATTTATAGCGAAAGTAACAGCTAATATATTAACTCTTCCTAAAATTTAGGAAGAGTTTTAACTCATTACACCATCAAATTATCTAGCAATCTCGTTTTGCCCATTTTAGCTGCTGCTAAAATAATCAACTGCCCATTATTATGATCTGCAACCGCTAAGGATGTTTGATCTCGAATTGAAATATAATCCACAACCCAACCATTATTATTCAATGATTGAATAGCTTGCGCCTCAATGAGGCGAAAATCTAAATTACTATCTAAAATCGTGTGTTTCATTTGAGTGAGGCATTGTGACAATTCAATTGCACGCTCCTTCTCTTCACTTGATAAATAACCATTACGACTTGATAGCGCTAATCCTGAGTTATCTCTACAAATAGGGACTGCAACAATCTTAATTGGCATGTTCAACTCTTCAACCATTTCTCGGATAAGATATAACT
>NZ_MVDO01000164.1 GCF_002006755.1 Wohlfahrtiimonas larvae
CAATTGCACGCTCCTTCTCTTCACTTGATAAATAACCATTACGACTTGATAGCGCTAATCCTGAGTTATCTCTACAAATAGGGACTGCAACAATCTTAATTGGCATGTTCAACTCTTCAACCATTTCTCGGATAAGATATAACTGCTGAAAATCTTTTTCGCCAAAATATGCAACATCTGGCTGAATGATATTAAACAGCTTAGTAACTACAGTTGCAACACCATTAAAATGCCCTTCTCTCGATGCTCCACATAATTCATTTTGAATATCTGAAGGTACAACACGAACAGATTGAGTGCTTTTAGGGTACATTTCTTCAGCATTCGGAGCAAATACAGCATCAACACCTAGTTCTGCCAATTTCTCACAATCTTCTAATAAGGTTCTGGGATAACTACCAAAGTCTTCATTGGGCCCAAACTGGATAGGATTAACAAAAATTGAAACAATGACATGTTTAGACTCAAACTGAGCAGCCTTAATTAAAGATAAATGCCCAGCATGTAAATTCCCCATCGTAGGGACTAATGCAACTTGTGACAAGCCTTTTCTAAAGGCACGCATTTCAGCAATTGTTTTAATGACTTGCATAACTTTCCTAATTAAATGAATGTTGTTCGGTTGGAAATTGAGATGTTTTGACAGCATCCACATAAGCTTTTACTGCCAATGCAACAGAATTCGTTTCTGCTAGAAAATTATGAGAAAAACTTGGTGGATCAGGATAAATTCCGAGCATATCTTGTAAAACTAAAACCTGCCCATCACAATCCACGCCTGCACCAATGCCAATCACAGGAATATTCACTTGTGCGGTAATGGCTTTCGCTAAATCTTTTGGAATGCATTCCAATACAATCAATGAAGCGCCTGCTGCTTCATGCGCCTTGGCTGCTTCAATCATTTCATCAGCTACCGCTTGATCGCGACCTTGAACACGATAACCACCCAATGCATTCACAGATTGTGGCGTTAAACCTAAATGTGCACATACAGGAATCGAACGCTTAGATAAATAAGCTGTTTTCTCCACTTGATCTAAACCACCTTCCAATTTAACCATATGTGCACCAGCCTTCATTAACTGCACAGAATTTTGAAAAGCAGACTCCACAGAGCCTTCATAAGCACCAAATGGCAAATCAGCTACTAATAGAGCTTTTTGATTCCCTTTAGCAACATTCTGAGTATGGTAAATCATATGTTCTAATGTTACAGGTAAAGTACTTGTATGACCTTGAATCGTCATCCCCAATGAATCGCCAATTAATAAAATTTCGACGCCAACGTTATTCATCACTTTTGCAAAAGAGGCGTCATAGCAAGTTAACATTGTTATTTTTTCACCCTTCTCTTTCATCTTTCTTAAGGTTGTTACTGTGATCATGCAGTGCTCCAAATCAATTTTTCATAAATTGTTCGATTATAGCGTTCAATTCTCAAAGAGCCACCCTCCTTGTGATCATCCGCTATAATTAAAAATTGAATACAATCCCATCATTCATGGATCAAATAGATGAGAGACCAAATAGAACACAATCAAGTCAATATTTATGCTGTCACGATTATTATAGCTATAGTCATTGGATTCATCTTCCCTGCTGTTCATACTCTGAATAATGTATTACCAGTAACTTTAGGTATTTTAATGTACAGCATGTTTCTGCAGATTCCTTTTGCTGATTTAAAAGCATCCTTCAGCAATCGCCAATTCATGATCGCATTGCTTATCAGCAATTACATTATTGTGCCCTTGTTAGCTTATTTATTGATTCAGTTTTTGCCGAATCAACCTGCCATTATCTTCGCTGTTTTATTGGTATTATTAACACCTTGTATTGATTATGTGATCGTATTCACTCAAATTGGCAAAGGCGATGCCAAACTAATGCTTGCTTCCACACCATTATTATTCATCACTCAGATTCTGTTATTGCCTGTTTATATTTGGTTAATGCTAGGAAAAGGCTTTTTAGGCTCATTATCCATCATGCCTTTTATAGAATCTTTTCTATTTCTGATTGTGATACCTTTGATCGCAGCAATATTGGTTCAAACATTTTCAGCTAAAAATCGCATCATTAATATCACGCATGAAATTTCCAATTGGTTGCCTGTGCCATTCATGGCGATTGTTCTGTTCATCATCATTGCTTCACAAATCACGCCCATTGCCTTGCATTACGAGCAAATTATTCAAGTTATTCCGATCTATATTGCATTCATAGCGCTGATGTTTCCACTCAATCTTTTGGTGGGAAAGTTATTTAAATTGAAATCTGAATCTAAGCGCACATTGATTTTCAGCGCAGGCACAAGGAATTCATTGGCTGTACTGCCATTTGCCCTAGCATTGCCTGAGGATATGATATTGATCACAACAAGCATCATCGTCACACAAACAATTGTAGAGCTGATTGGTGAATTGGTTTATGTAAAACTCACACCGAAGATTCAGTAGTAACCACTTAAATTCAAATACTAAAAAAGCTCTGATCACACACTCAGAGCTTTTTTAGTTTTAATATTGAAAACTTAATCGAAATCCTCTTCAAACATCCCTGCCAATTCTGGTGCTGTGAGATTATGCTTCTCTTCTTTGCTGAATGTTTTTAAGAACTGACCATTTTTCAACAACATTGTGCGATCACCATATTTAAGAGCATGATGCATATTATGTGTGATCATCAAGCATGTTAAATGTGAGTCTTCCACAATTTTATTGGCTAAATACATCACATTTTCAGCAATTTTAGGATCCAATGCTGCTGTAATTTCATCTAATAATAAGATTTTAGAATCAGATAAAATCGCCATAATTAAGCTCAAAGCTTGGCGTTGCCCACCGGATAAATTCATCACAGAATCTTGCAAGCGATTCTCTAAACCCATATTCAATAATGATAAGCGATCACGGAA
>NZ_MVDO01000165.1 GCF_002006755.1 Wohlfahrtiimonas larvae
TGTTTTTAAGAACTGACCATTTTTCAACAACATTGTGCGATCACCATATTTAAGAGCATGATGCATATTATGTGTGATCATCAAGCATGTTAAATGTGAGTCTTCCACAATTTTATTGGCTAAATACATCACATTTTCAGCAATTTTAGGATCCAATGCTGCTGTAATTTCATCTAATAATAAGATTTTAGAATCAGATAAAATCGCCATAATTAAGCTCAAAGCTTGGCGTTGCCCACCGGATAAATTCATCACAGAATCTTGCAAGCGATTCTCTAAACCCATATTCAATAATGATAAGCGATCACGGAAAAATTCACGTTGAGCTTTGCCATTAAAAAAACCTAAGCCACGCATTTGACCACGTTTAGCTGCAAATGCCATATTTTCTAAAATTGTCATGCGTTCCATCGTACCTACACGAGGATCTTGCATCACAATAGAAACGTCTTTTGCACGCATTTGTTGAGAGCGCGTTGTCACATCTTCATCATTGATTAAAATGCGACCTTTTTCTGGCTTCATAAAGCCTGAGATCACATTAAACAGCGTTGATTTACCAGCACCATTGCCACCAATGATGACAGAAAACTCACCTTTTTTGACTTCTAAACTTAAGCCTGAAAGCACTTCTCTTTCTAACTTTGTACCTTTAGCAACGATCACATCTATAGATTCTAACTTAAGCATTCTTTCTTCCCGGCATTGCCATTACAAAAATAATTAATAAGCCTGCAATCAAGTTAAAGTCAGATGTTTGTGGCTGTAAATGATGTAAACTGTCAGGAAGAATTTTTTCCCAAATATCTGTATTTAAAGCAATGGATGTAATGACGCGATAAGCAACCGAACCAATAATACAACTTAATATTTTTACCCAAATAGATCTAAATGGGAGTATTTTTTCACCAATAATCACAGCTGCAAAACCAGCAATGATTGTACCAATACCAGAAGTTAAATCACCAAAACCTTGTTGCTGAGAAAATAGCGCGCCACCCAATGCAATTAAACCATTACCCAGTGCGACACCTAAGATAATCATCCACTTAACATTCACACCACCATTCAAGCATAAACGTTTATTCTGCCCAATGGCACGCAATGATAATCCTAAATTTGTACTCAAAATCCATGTAAATACAGCGACTAAAGCAATGCTAATCACTGCTAAATAAATTAATGAATAAGAAAAACTATAGCCAAATAACTCAAAGTACGATAAAGGGAAAATAGTTTTAGCACCCATTAGTGAAATATTAGGAATCCCGCCCATCACATGGATATTGACAGAGTACAACATGAAGGCAACTAAAATACCTGCCAATAAATCTGTCACTTTGAAATAGCAATTAAGAATCCCAGTTACCGATCCTGCTACCATTCCACCCATAATTGCGATCAATAATGCAAAATAAGGATTATAACCATACTTGATTAAAATACTTGAAATCGCCGCACCCAATACAAAACTACCATCACATGTTAAATCAGGAAAATCTATCACACGAAATGTGAGATAGATTCCCATGCCAACTATTCCATATATGAGCCCCAAAATGAGGCTCATCTCCAATTCACCGAAACTTATCATCGACTAACTTAATCCTTCTTGATTACTTTTGCTGCTTTTGCTTTAACGTCATCTGAGAATGTATAACCTAATTTATCCGCAGCATCTTGATTGATGAACAATTCTAAACCATTCGGGAAACCAACATCAATGCTATTGATATCTTTACCATCTAAAATATCTGCAATCATCACCGCTGTATCTAAACCTAAATCATACTGATTTGGCCCTAAAGCTGCTAAAGCACCTAATTCAACTGCATCTGTATCTGCCACAAACACAGGTTTCTTCTCTTTATTCGCTGCCATAATCACACTTTCCAATGCAGCTAAAGTTGTGTTATCACCATAAACAAATAATGCATCTGTTTTACCTGCTAAGCGTGTTGCCGCTTGTGGCACATCTGATGTTTTATTCACTGCTTGAGGAACAATTGTTAAACCTAATTTCTTACTTGCAACATTTACATCATCCAGCTGTTGAATTGAGTTTGCATCTGCAGGATTATAAATGAAACCAATTGTTTTTAAATTAGGTAACAACTCTTTAAATAATTCAAACTGTGGCACAACATCTACTTTGTTCGACATACCAGTCACATTATTATTTGAACCAGAGAGTTTTGTCACCAAACTTGCACTCAATGGATCTGTAATTGAAGAGAAAACCATTTTAGTTTTACCTTCGCCTGCAGCTTTTACCAAGCTTTGAGCTGAAGGCGTGCCAATACCAACAGTAACATCTGCACCTTGATTCACAAATTTTGCAGAAATCTGACTTGCCAATGCAATGTTACCTTGCGCTGATTCCACACGAAAATCCAAGTTTTCACCTTGTTTATAACCACGCTTCTCTAAACCATCTTTGATACCACGTGCCGTTTGATCCAATGCAGGGTGCTCAACAATTTGGTTCACATAAACTTTTTTCATTTCAGCATACGATGCGCTGAATACTGTCATTAACCCTAATGCTGCTACCAATACTGTTTTTTTCATTCCATACTCCTCAACATAAATTTATTTTTGATTAATTTTTGCTAAAACTGAAGCATATCCATTGTTATTTTCATCTTTTAAAAAACGGGCAACACGCCCTATTGTCGTTAAGCTCGCCCCTGTCAGGGCATGAATTTCACGGTATGAATGTTGCTCCGTTGCAAGCAATTTACATACTCTCCAACGCTCTACAAATGCGGCATATTCATTGGGTGTACAGAGATCTCTTAAAAAATCATTCATCTCTTTTGCATCATCAATGGATACTAACGCCTCACAAAGCGCCTGATAATCATCATTCTTCATTGATCCCTCCATAAACTGTACTAGCATAGTAGTACAATTATTTTTAATGTCAATTTTTTTCTTAATCTGAATTTAAAGATTAATTTTTTTAATGATGTGGCTTGCTTTTCTTTCAGAAGCAATGTAAAAAATATGACATGAACAAAATTATTGCACTAGTTTATTTCTTTTACTTTTACTTCAAGCCCTGCGGGACTCGGAGAATTTTGTGATGCCAAAATAAACTAGCAAAACATAACCGAAAGCCCGCAAAAAGCGGGCTTTTTTTTGATCTACACAATTATAAATTTAAACCTAAGGAGAAAACCATGTCTGTCAGTAGTGAGCCCATTCAGACTGAAAAGTCATTATCACGAGAGGATAAGAAAACACTATCGCTTGCCGCATTAGGCGGTACATTAGAATTTTATGATTTTGTTATTTATGCACTTTACATAGAAACTGTTGTGAAACCTCTATTCTTACCTGCTGATTTAGCCGCTGGCATATGGGGCGATATATTTGCTTGGGGTGGTTTTGCTGCAGGCTACTTAGCCCGCCCAATTGGTGGCATGGTAATGGCTCACTTTGGTGATACTTTGGGCCGCAAAAAGATGTTTACACTCAGTATTTTTATGATGGCAATCCCAACATTATTGATTGGTTTAATGCCAACATATACAACCATTGGCATTGCGGCACCAATCTTATTGATCGTATTTCGTGTATTACAAGGCGCTGCCATTGGTGGAGAAATGCCAGGCGCTTGGGTATTCATTGCAGAACACTCACCTAAAAAACATTATGGCTTAGGCATTGGTGTATTAACAGGTGGCATCGCTGGTGGGATTTTATTAGGTTTCTCTATCTCTTTATCCATAGATATTCTTTTTGCTGATAATCGAGCAGCAATCACAGATTACGCTTGGAGAATTCCATTCATCATTGGTGGTATTTTTGGTTTAGTAGCTGTTTACTTGCGTCGTTTCTTATCGGAAACACCTGTTTTCCAAGAAATGGCAAAAAACAAATCATTATCTCAAGAGATTCCGATTGTAACTGTTATAAAAAAGCATCGCTTTGCCTGTGTACTAACAGGATTATTAACATGGTCATTATCCACAACTATTATGCTCGGTATATTATTCACACCCGTTAAAGTGCTACAAGGATTATATGGCATTGATCCCATGATTACACGAATTTCAGGATTAGTTGCTGCCATATGTCTAGTTATTGGCTGTATCACTTGTGGAATTTTTGAAGATAAAATTAAAACCCGTAAAGTTTCTATTCTATTTTGGGGAGGATTGATTATAACTTCTGCAATCTTCTATTCGACTTTATCCTCTATTTTAGAGCCATACCAGCCCAATCAATTAACACAAGGAACATTATTTACCATCATGGTTTTATATGGATTAATGGGATTTTTTGCAGGATGCACATCATTGCCACCCATTCTTGCAACGCGTATGTTCCCACCTAACATTCGTTTTAGCGGGTTATCATTTTCATACAATTTATCCTATGCAATTTTCAGCGCAATTACGCCTGCTGTTGCTATAGCTTTATTGAAAATTACCCCTATGGGCGTTGCCTATTATTTATGGTTTGTCGCATTATTGGCAATTGCTATTTCTTTCCTACCATTAGCCCATCAAGGATGGACAATGACAAATAATCCGCCAACCAATGATGCAAATGCTTCTCTTTCTCATTCATCTGCAACATAAAAATACTAAAAAATAGGCAATATCTGCACAAATTGTGTTGTTAGATTATTTCTAACAATGCAATTCGTTTAAATGAAAAGATCTAGGACTTGGTTAATCTTAACTCAGATCAAGTTATTTTCCGATAAAATGTCGCATATTTCAGTCATCGATGGACATTTTGGAGAAGGACTTATGAAGCTGACTCACCAAGAATTGCATTCCCTTATGAAAAATAAACTAATGCAAGCAGGTTTAACTGAAGAACATGCAAGCATCGTGGCTGATGTACTGGTTCACGCCGATTTACGTGGTATTCACTCACATGGCGCCGTTCGCGTTGAATACTACTCAGAACGTATCAGCAAAGGTGGTACGAACACCCATCCTAATTTTACATTTGAAAAAACAGGCCCTTGTAGCGCTATTTTCCACGGCGATAATGGCTCTGGTCATGTTGCTGCTAAATTGGCAATGGATGAAGCCATAGCTATGGCAAAAGAAAATGGTATTGCAGTAGTTGGCATTAGCAAAGTTGGACATAGTGGAGCATTATCATACTTCGTAGAAATGGCAGCCAATGCCGGTTTAGTCGGTATTTCTATGTGCCAATCTGACCCAATGGCTGTGCCGTTTAATGGCGCAGAAGTATATTACGGCACAAATCCTATCGCTTTTGCAGCACCAGGTGAAGGTACCGATAAAATCATCTTTGATATGGCGACCACTGTACAAGCTTGGGGCAAGGTACTCGATGCTCGCTCTCGTAATGTCGCCATTCCTGATACTTGGGCGGTAGATGCAAATGGTAAGCCAACAACAGATGCACATGCGGTTCATGGTTTATTACCAATTGCAGGCCCTAAAGGTTACGGGTTGATGATGATGGTGGATGTATTAGCGGGTGTACTTTTAGGTTTACCTTTTGGTAAAAGTGTTTCTTCTATGTACCATGATCTTAAAGAAGGCCGAAATTTAGGTCAACTACACATCGTGATTGATCCTGCTAAATTTGCTGGTGCTGAAGTTGTACGCCAAGGCATTAGCCGTATGATGAAAGAACTCAATGAAATTAAACCTGCTGAAGGTGTAGATATGGTCTTCTATCCTGGCCAAAACACTGAAATTGCAGAACGTGAAGCATTAGCAAACGGTGTTGAAATTGTCGATGAAATTTATAACTACTTAATTTCTGATGCAATCTATGTCAACTCCTACGACAACAAAGACCCATTCGCAAGTTAATCCACACTGATCGCTCAATTCCCCCGAATATTGAGCGTTCTTCTACAAGCAACAACATTTTAATTCAAAATGATTAAGGAGCATGTAATGATAGATTTTACAGAACGTTTTACTGAGATGTCTGATTGGTTATCTAAAATCGGAGCAGATCCTACAGGCGGCATGACGCGCTTACTTTATACGCAAGAGTGGGTTGATGCGCAAAATGCTTTAAAACAGAAGTTTATTGAGAGTGGTTTTGAAGCTCAGTTTGATGAGATTGGTAATTTATTTGGCCGTGTTAAAGGTAGCAAATATCCTAACGAAACTATCTTATCAGGTTCACATATTGATACAGTTGTGAATGGTGGTAATTTAGATGGCCAATTTGGTATTGAAGCTGCATTTTTGGCAATCCAATATTTAAAAGAAAAATATGGTCAACCACTTCGTTCATTAGAAGTTGTTTCAATGGCAGAAGAAGAAGGTAGCCGCTTCCCTTACGTTTTCTGGGGTAGTAAAAATATTGTAGGCATTGCGAAAAATAGTGATGTTGAAAACATTGCGGATAGCAAAGGTAATAAATTTGTGGATGCAATGCGTAATGCTGGCTTTGATTTCCGTGATAATACAAAACCAATGCGCAGTGACATTAAAGCATTTGTAGAGATCCATATTGAGCAAGGTAATGTGCTTGAAATGGAAGGCAAACAAATTGGTGTTGTGGATAATATTGTCGGCCAACGCAGATACAATGTTTCCTTGAAAGGTCAATCAAATCATGCAGGCACAACGCCAATGGGCTATCGCAAAGATACCATTTATGGTTTCAGCCAAATCTGCTTTGAATCCATTAACAAAGCTAAAAAAATGGGTGATCCTTTAGTGTTAACTTTCGGTAAAGTTGAGCCAAAACCAGGCGTTGTTAATGTTGTTCCTGGTTACACAACTTTCACAATTGATTGCCGCCATACTGACAAACAAGCTTTAGTTGATTTCACAACTGAGATGGAAGCTGATATGGAGCGCATTGCTAAAGAGCATGGTTTAATCATCGAAATTGACCGTTGGATGGATGAAGATCCAATCCCAATGGATAAAGATTTAGTGGCTAAATTAGAAAACATTTGCCAACGTGATAATTACAACTTTCGTGTAATGCACAGTGGCGCTGGCCATGACTCACAAATTTTTGCACCTAAAGTACCAACTGTCATGTTCTTTGTGCCAAGCATTAATGGCGTAAGCCATAACCCTGCTGAAGCAACCAAAGTTGAAGACTTAGCAGAAGGTGTCAAAGTTCTAGCGCAAACACTTTATGAATTAGCTTATAAAGAATAAATCTCAATCAACTGGGCTGAAATAATAATTCAACATCAGCCCAACAAATTTATTCACTTATATTCAATAACTTAAAAATAATCGAGGTTCGTATGAATACTAATATTGAACAACCTGTTCATAAAGAACAAGGATGGCCATATTGGATGAAACTGATTGTTGTCCTCTGCTTAGGCTGGACAGCCATGTGGATTTATAGACAAACACTACCAAGCGTTTACCCTGAAATGGAATTAGATCTAGGGGTGAGCAATACAGCACTTGGTTTTATAGCTACATGCTATTTCTTTTCTTATACCGCGATGCAAATTCCAGCGGGCATTTTAGTCGATAAATTTGGCCAAAAAGTCATTATGATTCCTGGATTTATCTTATTTGCAATTGCACCATTCCTAATTGCTATTTCCACATCCATCAATATGATCTATTTTGCAAGTATTTTAGCAGGTATTGGTTGTGGTACTTACTACGGATCAGCATATTCATTATCTTCACAAAATATTCCGGCTGATCGCCGTGGTTTATCAACTGCAATTATCAATAGTGGTTCTGCATTAGGTATGGCTGTTGCATTAATCGGTTCAAGTCTACTCGTAAAACAAATGGGCATGTCTTGGCAAACTATGATGTATATTTCTGGTGCCATCATTGTCATTATGGTACTAGTTTTTGCTGCAGTGATTAAAGGTGCAAAATCTCACAGTCAAGTTTTAGCGACTAAAAAAGATATTGAAGTTGAAACAGAAGAAGACAAAGAAGGTGTTATGAAACGCCTACTTGCACCTAAAATGTTATCAATTTACTTCCTCTATTTTGGTACTTGTTATGGTTATTACATGATCGTCACATGGTTGCCTAAATTTTTGCAATCAGAACGAGGCTTCGAAGGTGTTGCTGTAGGTTTTGCTGCATCGCTGGTAGCATTTGCATCTATTCCAGGTGCACTATTATTCAGCCGTTTATCTGATAAATTTCAATCTAAAAAAATCAGCTTAATTGTTGCGTTAGAATTAGCTGCTGCCATCATGCTATTTGGTATCATTTCATTTACCAATGAAACTGCTTTATTGATTGCGCTGATCTTATATGGCTTATTAGGTAAACTTGCAGTAGAACCTATCATTATCTCTTATGTTGCCGATGTCGCACCTAAAAAAGGTTACGGTACAACACTTGGCGTATTCAATAGCTGTGGTATGGCTTCTTCAGTCATTGCACCACCATTAACAGGTGCTATCATTGATAGCACTAATAGCCAATCATTAGGGTTTTATGTTGCTGTTGCTGTATTAGTCGCTGGCGCAGTATTATTTATGCTAATGAATCGTAAGCAAACATCTTAACTTAATAGATTTCTAACGATTCTTACTGATTAATAAAAGGAGATAATCAAATGGGTTATATTAACAATCAACTAGGCTTTCCAAATGGCGTTTTACAAACACGTTCATTTGTCAAACATGGCAACTGTGCGCTATTAGAAGAAAATGGTTGGGTTAATAATAGAGTGCCAGGTTTTGAAAATTGTGACATGACAATTTTAGGTTCACCCAAAATGGGCGCATCTTTTGTTGATTATGTTGTCACAATGCATGCTAATGGCGAAAATACTCGTGGTTTTGGTGGTGGTGATATCGAAACTTTCGTATATGTATTGGAAGGTAAAATCAAAGCATATTCGGATGAAGATGAGCACAATTTAGACCAAGGTGGTTATTTGTACTGCCCAGCCGGTGTCACGATGTACCTTAAAAATGATAACAATGGTGAAAAGAGTAAATTATTCCTTTACAAACGCCGTTATGTACCATTAGAAGGATATTCTGCGCGCGTGATTTCAGACAACATCAAAAATGTTGAAATCGTCCATTATGAAGGCATGGAAAATGTTCACTTCCAAAGTATGTTACCTGCTGAATTGGGCTTTGATATGAATATGCACATCCTAACTTTCAAAAAAGGTGGATCACATGGCTATATCGAAACTCATGTTCAAGAACATGGTGCTTTAATCACTTCTGGTCGTGGTATGTATAACCTAGATAATCAATGGATGCCAGTGCAAAAGGGTGACTATATTTTTATGGGGCCATATAACTTGCAAGTAGCCTACCAAGTAGGTGAAGAAGACTTTAGTTATATTTACTCTAAAGATTGCCATCGTGATGTTGATCTATAATCATTAATTCACATTAACACTGAATCAAGCACTCAACCTCATGAGTGCTTTTTTATTGCTTATCATACCTTGACATAGCGATATCCCAAACCATGAACTGTTTGAATCAGAGTGGGAACTTGTAAATTAGGCTCAATAATTTTTCGTAATTTAGAAATATGCTGATCCAATGTTCGGCTATTCGGCAAATGATCATAGCCCCAAGCAATATTAAATAGCGCATCTCGCGTGATCACTTCATTTGGGTGCGCATGAAAATATTCTAAAATTGTCACTTCACGCAATGTGAGAATAACTTCTTCTTGCTCTTTGACCGCAGTTAATTGATTGGGATTAATCTGCCATTCACCAAACATAAATCCTGATTGTGGTGATGATTCAGCTTTAGGTTGCTGATAGCAGCAGCGCTTAGCAATTGCTTTAATGCGAGCACGAATTTCGTGAATACCAAAAGGCTTACCCAAATAATCATCCGCACCTAATTCCAAGCCCACAACACGATCAATCTCTTCATCCTTTGCTGATAAAAAGAGAATTGGAACTTGTTCATTCACTTTGCGAATCTCTTTGCAAACAGTATAACCATCCATCACAGGCATCATAATATCTAGGATCACAAAGTCAGGTGATTGCGCTTGAAATAACTCTAAAGCAATCGCCCCATTTTCTGCCATCAACAGTTCATAGCCTTCATTTTTCAATGCTTGCGCTAAACCAAAACGAATATTGGGATCATCTTCTGCAATTAATATTTTCATCTTTGTCCTATGAATAAGCGAAACTCTATGCCTTGATCTTGTGGATGCGCTGTAATCGTGCCATGGATGGATTCTGCCAATTGATGAGCGATTGTTAAGCCAATCCCTGTACCCGCAACACCTTCAGTGATTTTGCTATGCACACGATAAAACGGCTTAAAGATTTGTGAAAGATGTTTTTGGTTAATCCCTTCACCATAATCACGCACTTTAACTATAATGCCCTGCTCGTTTTTTTCTACTGTCACATCCACTACTTTGCCCATTGCACCATATTTTTCTGCATTGCTCAAAAGGTTGTTAATAATTTGAGTGATGGCATCTTGATCTGAATGCATCTGGCAATTTTCTGGTAATTGTAAGTTGAGTGTTAAATTTTTAGATTCATAAGATGGCTGAAACGTCACCGTGATTTGCTTCACTAAATCTACTAAATCAAAATTTGACAATGTTGGCTCTCGTTTTTTAGTGAAGCTTAAAATATTTTGGATTAAACGTGTTAATCGTTTACTTTCCGAATGAATGATCTCACTGTATTTTTGTGAAGATTCATTCAAAGGTTCCTCTTGCAGTAATTCTGCAAATAAGGAGATATTCGTTAAAGGTGTTTTCAACTCATGAGAAACTTGGCTCACAAAGTTAACTTGCTGGCGCGCTGTATTCTGTATGCGTTGATATTCTTGATAAACTCGCCAAAATAGCCAGCCCAAAACCAAGCACAATACAATGATCACAACCGTGCCCAATGTATAAATCAGCCAACCATTGTATGGCGCTGCGTAATAATTCAATTGCCAATAATTGAATGGGAATGTTAATTGCTGTGTTGTATAGCGAATGGTTGCATCATCTTGAGCATGATTTTGAAACAGCAATTGCCCATTATCTTCTAGCGCAATCATACTGTTAGAATCATAAGATCCATCTGCCAATTGATTCAAAATTTGGCTCATCAGATATGAATAATTCACAGAATAACCTGTGATTTGTGAATCTGATTGCTGCCAAAAAATCCATAAAGGCAGATCTTGATCGTGGCGAATGTACCAACCATCCTCAGGAATTGCTGTGCCTTCATTCAAATAAGCTTGATATAAACTCGATGAATTTTCCACAATCGGTGCAATTTTTTGCACAAATGCTTGCTCTTTCATGGATAAAGATTCTGTAGTATCAGGATAAATCAGCTGATTACCCTCTAAAATAAATGTTTGCTGAACAGCTGATTCATCACCTTGTCGCAATTTTTCTTCTTCAGTGTGTAACACTGACTCAATCAAATCAACAACACGAGAAAGCTCAGCTTTACCTTCTGCTTCCATCGCATATTGTTGACGCAAAGCTTGGTAGCCAATAGTTTGGCTACCTAAATAAGCTACAATCGCAATCACTAAAGCGCTGATCGTAATGAATGCGATTAACTTTGTAGAAATGCGATTGTCAGCCATTAGTATTTACTGCTCACTTGTAATGTATAAGTCAAAGTTACTTTTTCTTTTGCAGGAACTTTCACTGTCCATTTTGCAATATTAGAAGCTTGATCTTTTAACATTGGCTGAGAAGTTTTCAATAACTGCCAATTGCTATCATCGCCAATGAAGGAAGTATAATTTACTTCAACACCTGAATCTTTCGCATTGTTGAACACAACATCATAAGTATATTGCGTGACATTCTTTGAAATCGCTTTATGATCTTTCAATGTTTTTGTCATAGAAACATCAAATGCATCGCCTGTATTAATCACAAACTCTTCATTTTCTGCTGTGTGATTAATGGTATCTTCACCCAACAACAATGCATTGCCTGAAGAGTCGTTTTTATACATTCTGAATACACCTTTTGGCAAAGGCATACCCAATTGATTCTCTTTAGAATTTTCTAAACGATACAATACTGAAGCTTTCAAATTCTGCCCATCTTGCGTTGTATAACTATAATATTGATTAAAGTTATACTCTTTTTGCACAGGTACATTTTGAGTGGATAACAGCGCCACCTGCTTCGTTTGGTTGTTTTTCAAATCTGTTGCAAATGGAATCTTATACAAATGATAATCACCAAACTGCTCTTCTACTGCACCGCCTGCCATATCGTAAGCAACAGCAGATTTCATCATTCTTGCTTCCAACATAACTGGCTGTGCTGATTGAGAAACTTGATTCACATCGCCTGCAACCAATTGCAATTTAGCATTATTAAATGTTGTGCCACTTTGGTTATTCAAAGTGATTAAACCTGATAAATCTAATGTCTTTTCATCATCTGATAATGTCGCGGTGTAATCTGCTTTCCAGCTGAATCCACGTGTTAAATACGTCAATTGCACTTTGTTATCAGCATCTTTTTCGCTGTTTAACAATACCGATAATGTTGGGCGATCACGCAAGCCTTCAGGAATGGATTTAAAAGCAAACTTATCAAACGCACCGATCTCAATACGATCTTTAAACTGCAAAACTGGCGCGCCATTGTTAGACAACAATGTTGCTGTTTCACGAATTTCCTCGCCTGTTGCAGGATTAGTGCGAATGATTTCAATTTCCTGCCCTACTGCTTTTTCCAATAAAGCATGTGGTGACAACAGATCATAATCAAAGTTTTGCTCAATCACATTGAATGGCATTTTGGATAAGGATGTCAACAATGCTGTTTCTGCTCTAATTTGTGCAGAAACACCTTTCAATTCCACATTGTTCAAGCCTGCTTTAAAAGGAATATTGCGTGTTTCGTTAATGAGTGCCAATGATTCGTTATAAATCGTAATAGAAAGTGCTTCACGATTCTCATCATTGCTCACAACTGTGTTCGTATTTGCCATCGCTAGTGATGTGCTGATTAATGCTGTTGCTAATAAAGTTTTCTTGAACATATTTAGGTTCCTTTTAATTCTCATTAATTTAAATTTAGCTGATTAATCTTGTTGGTTTTTTGCTTTAAAACTCGATTCTTTCAAAGATTTACGTAATTCTTTTGGACTAGCTTTTTTATCTTGAAGCTTTTGCTCAACTATTTTCATTTGTTTCTCAAATTCTTCAATTTTTTGTGCATTTTCATCTTGCTCTTCCGATGCCACAAATGGGTTGCTTTGGCGACCTAAAGCTATTGTTCCCCAATCACCTTGTACACCTATCCAAGCCAAACGAGCATTATCCATATCACCTGCTTCAATATAATCAGCAATGCTCTCTTGAACAATGGCAGATTTTTGAATCATGCTATCGATTACTATACTTTCTTTAACATTTTGAGCTGCAAACTCTTGGTTATCTGTATAACTAATGTTGATGGGCATTTTATATTCTTGTGCCTGTTTCGTCACTGCATTGGTATAACGAACATCCACATTTGCAAGTAGCTTTTCTTCATCTAAAGCGCCATCCATTGGTTCTAATTCCAATAACACATATTTTTCTTGATTCGCATAAATCTGATTCATGTTCACAGTAATTTTGTTATCTTTAATTTCACCATCACGACCTAATAAACGAATGGGCTTCGCACCTTCTTTTAACTCAATGATGATCTCAAAGTTCTGTGCAGCAACGGACATTGAATCCTTAAACTCTTTCTCCATAATCAGCTCTAAATCACTCACATTGGCAACATAAGCATGATTGCCATCGCTGTAATTAGAAATTGCTGTCATTAAATCTTCATTGTAATCATTGCCAATCCCAAATGTACTCACTGCAATGCCTTTTTGTGCAGCAATTTTGGCAAGTTCACTTAACTCTTTTGTGGATGTTGGGCCAACATTTGCTTGGCCATCTGATAATAAAATGATGCGATTCACTTTATTAGGATCTAAATTTTTAGAAGCCTCACCAATGCCTTTACTTAAACCCGCAAATAGCGCTGTTGCACCTCGCGGTGTTAATTGTTTGTTAATCTTTTGGATGATCTCTTTCTTATTTTTGATTTTAGTTGCAGGCACAATCACATCCACGCCACTATCATAAGCAATGATGGATAAAGTGTCATTTTCACCCAAAACTTCCACAGCCATAATCGCCGCTTCCCTTGCTTTTTCAATGCGATCACCTGACATTGAACCTGAACGATCTACAACTAATGCTAAGTTTAATGGTGGGCGCTCAGTCGCTTTCACAGGAAAACCTTTGAGGGAAACTTTTAAATAATTGGGCGATTTATCATTCACTAAAACAACAGGCGATGATAATTCTGATTGAATGATAATCTCATTAGTTTGCGCTTGGCCAACTGCCCAAAAGCTTGATAAACCGAATAGCAATGTCCATAACTTTTTCATAAAACCTCCGATTGAGTGATTTGTTATCAACATTATGATCGCTCTATCTATAAAGTTGTGAGGCGCTTGTATTTAATTGTAAAAGTTGTAAAACAACCCAAAACTATTGCGCTAAGCTACCAAATAATACCAATAAAAATGGTGCAATGATATTCACAATAAAGCCAAAACTAATTGCTATCGGCACAACTTTAATACCACCTGTTTTTTGAATGAGTGGTAATACGAAATCTAAGGATGTTGCACCACCAGAACCAATGGCAGACAAAGGCAAACGTGCCATGATTAAAGGAATCACTGCAAAGGCAAAGAATTCTCGGAAGAGATCATTGAAGAAAGCAACACTGCCAACGGTTGGCCCTAAGCTTTTTTGTAAAACAGATGCAGATAATGAATACCAGCCAAAGCCAGAGCTTACTGCTAAACCTTCCAATAATGGGCGACCATTTAACATGGCTGCCAACATTCCACCTAAGAATGATGAAAGAATAATCGCCACACTTAAAATTAAACCATAGCGATTTAAAAATACTGCTTTTAAGCTGATCCCATTACTGCGCAATTGAATGCCAACGCATAGCAATAATGTCATCAATGCACTTTGCCCCAACCAATCTGCAATGTGTTTAAATGTTGGTAAATCGATAGAGAAATTTGCCAGTAATAATTTGCCGAGCACAAGCCCGATCACAATAGAACCAAGTAATTTCACAGCATTGAACACTAAGCTCAATGTCGAGGATTGATAGCCTCCTGCTTTTTCAGTTTTAACAGGTAAATTCTTATCTAAATAGTAGAAAAAGAGCATGTTCATGCCCAAAATACAAACAATATAACTTGCCGTTTGCCAGAGAATCTTACTCAATTCGCTGTTTAAATTTTCCATTGCGGATAAATTTAATCCCATCACTAATAGAATCAAATAAATCAAAGCCATTAAGCTATGATCAATGATCTTTAAAATTGTTTTAGAACGAACAACGGTAAAAAAACCAATAAAAAGTGGTGCGAGAATCCAAAGCAAGTTGAGCAACATCATGGTGAATCGATCATCATTTATTAAGAGCGGGATTAAAGAGATTAGCAAACAACAGCGTAACTTGCTACGAATCTATGTAGATTTATCGATTAAATTTAATCATAATCACTAAACCTGTTTCACCATCAGTTCTATTTCGAATGATCATTTTAGCGTCATGTGCTCGTACAATTCTATCTACTATATTTAGCCCCAAACCAAAACCATTACGTGTTTCATCGGAGCGTTTATAAGGCTGACTTATTTCTAATAATTGATTGGAATGAATGCCGTTGCCATTATCAATGATAGTTAATTCAACTCTATCAACTTTTTCTTGAAATAAAACAACTGTCTCTTTGCCATCAGCCGCATAAAACTTAGCATTATCTAAAAGGTTTTTCATTAAAAGATAAATTAAACTTGGATCCCCTTTAAGCATCAAATCTTGTGGAACATCCCATGCCAAATGATTAGGATAATTACCTTCATACTCCGCTTTTAAAGGTTCTATGATTTCACTATAAACATTAAATTGATAAGCTTGGTCTGAATGCAATTCATGGCTTGCACGTGCAAATTGCAGCAAACGCTCAATGGTTACCAATAATTCATCAATTTTTGCAATGAACAATGGTTTTTCTGGTACATCATCCATCAGTTCTAAATTCAATCGCATGCCAGCTAATGGTGTTCTTAATTCATGAGCAACATCTGCGGTAAACTGCTTTTCATATTCAAGCCGCTCTGTAATTCTTTCTAACAACTGATTTAAACGCAATACAATAATCTCAGACTCCTTAGACGTTGTATGAACATTTAACTCATTCAAATTCAGTTCATTACGCTTATGTAATTGTTCTGCTAATTGTGAAAAAGGCATGACAAATCGATTAGTTATCGAAATGATTAAAAACCAAACGATGAGCATCACTACAAAAATGGGGATTGTCACAGCTAAATAAATTTCTTGAACTTCGATATTCATTAATGCCATTTTTTCAGCATTGCTCAAATCAGGATTTGTCATAATTTCAATCTGTTCACTGGTTTCATGCCAAACCCAGAACGCAATAATCAACCACGCTATAGATAAAATAGAACCAAATGAAATGATCAATCGTTTTTTTAAATTCATACTGCATCCACCAATTGATAGCCCAAACCACGAATAGTTTGAATTCTATCTTTACCAATTTTCTGCCTCAAACGATGAATATAAACTTCTAATGTATTAGAGCCTAAAGAATCTTGCCATGAATATAAATCTTGTAACAATAACTCTCTCGGTACAACCTGTTGATATTTTAACAATAGCCTTGATAAAACCACATATTCTCGTACTGTAAGCTCTAATGGTTTATCAAAATACATGATTGTTTGATTGGTTAAATTCAATATAAAAGCATCAATGATTAAATGATTATCTGCTTGGCCACAGTGTCGGCGAATAATCGCACGCAGTCTTGCATATAATTCTACTAATTCAAAAGGCTTAACCAAATAATCATCAGCACCAGAATCTAAGCCAATAATACGATCATTTAAAGCATCTCTTGCAGTAATAATCAATACAGGTACATGATACTTTGATTCTCGTAACCATTTTAATAATGTTAAGCCATTGCCATCCGGCAAGCCCAAATCTAATAAGACTGCGCTATAAATATCTGCCCCATAACTTAAAAAGTGCTTAGCAGTTTCTAAGTTATGGGCGATATCCACAGTATAGCTTTCTTGTATGAGAGCTTTTTCTAATCCTCGTTGTAATAGCAAATCATCTTCAACCACTAATAATTTCATTAAATTTTAACACTCTGTAAAAATATTAAGTTTTGGATTGTATTCTTTCGTTTGTACTTGTAATAATCCTAATAATGAGTGAAATATATTGTCATGTGAATAGTTTTCTTGCTGTGCTTTCTTTTGCACACAACTCAATGTTAAATTCCGGTTTTGATAAAATTCATCACTTCCCCAAAAGATTAAAGGAATAGATGTTTGTTCTTCTGGTGCAATCATATATGGTGCACCATGCAAATAAAAACCTTTTTCACCCAACGATTGCCCATGATCAGAAACATATAACATGGAAGTTTCATATTGATCTTGATAGCGTTTCAATAGTTCAATACCACGATTTATAACATCATCAGTATAGGCAATAGTATTATCATAAGTATTTTTGAGAACCTCTGTTTCACAAGTTTCAATACGATTAGTATCACATGTTGGTGTAAATACCCTAGCATTATTTGGATAACGTTGATAATACGTTGGGCCATGACTACCATTCATATGTAAGACAATAACTAAATTATCCTCTGGATCTTGTGCAAGAATATAATTATCTAAACCTTCCAAAAGATATTCATCATAATACAATACGCCCGCAGAAGGTTTTGCACTCGTATAATCACTCACATTTTGTGTAGGAATACGATTACATACTTCTTTACAGCCATTATCATTTTCGCGCCATAAAACTTTATAACCTGCTTTTTGTAAAACATCCATTACATTATCTTGATTTTCAGCACTTACTTTATCAAATTCGGCACGTGTCATTTTAGAAAATAAACAAGGTACAGAAACTGCTGTTGCAGTCCCACAAGACACAACATTTTGAAAACTGACTAAATTTTCTTGTAACGATAATTTAGGATTTGTATTTTTTTCATAACCATTCAATGAAAAACTTTGACGGCGTGCCGTTTCACCTAAAAACATAATCATCAATGTTTTCTTTTGTTCTACGGGCTTCACTAATTCTGCATCTTCACCTAATTCTTTAAATGGCTGTGCTTGTGAGTAATTTTTCTTTGCATATGATACATAGCTAGCAACAAAACTACTTGGCATAATTAATTTAACCACTTGTCGATTATTGCGGAAAAATGATGCAAAATCCTTATAAAAATTTAATCCAAATAATGTCCCGCTGATGATAACTAAAGCCCCTGTCACCAAGCATAATCGTTGCATTATGCCTTTCCACCACACAACAGGCTTAATTTGAATACGCGTTAACAACCAAAATGGTACAACGGCCCCTAGAATTATCCAAGCCAACAATTCACCATTTAATAAATTAACAACCTCTAATGTATTAGTTTCTATAATATTTGTCAGCATATCTCGATCCATATAGATCTGATAATGGTATGAAAAATAATTAAAAGAAGCACTTAAACTTAATAACATGATCAAAATGACTAAAGTTAAACGTCTTGACCATAAAATTAATGAAAATAAAATCGCCATTAATGACAATAATACAATCAGCATAACGCCTACAAACAGGTAATCTTGAATACTGTCAAAAGGTACTAAATTTAAAACTGTCCGCCAAAAAACAATATTTTGTGTAAAAACAAATATCCCAGAAAATGCAATCAATGCAGATAGCCATGATAATTCATATTTTTTATTAATTTTATCCCACAATATTTTCATAGTTATTCTCAATCTATTATTTAAGATTGAGATCATAAAAACTGAACCTTAAAATAACCTTAACGCGATAAAATTAACGGCATTGAAAAATATATTCGTCTTTAATAGAATTCATAATGTCACTCCAGATCATGAGCAATATGAAAATATTTTTCAGACAATGGCATCGAAATTTATTGTGTCATAAAAATATACTCGTGAAGTAGGCTATACATTACGCAATAACTTTAATAGAATCTCTGTTCATCATTTATTCATTTATAGAATTAATAATGTCACAAACAACCACGCAAAACGCCATTCCACCCTCAACGTGGCGTGAAGCATTTAAAATTTCAATGCCAGTCGCAATGGGCTATCTCCCAGCAGCAATGGCATTTGGCGTCTTATCTAGCACAGCCAATATTCCTGATTGGATATCTATATTCATCAGCATTGTGGTATTTTCTGGTGCAGCGCAATATGCAGCTGTTCAACCTGTGGCAACAGGTGCATCCATTTTAGATTTAGCCATCAACACTTTTGCCATCAATCTTCGCCATATTTTCTATGCATTGCCACTAATGGATTCATTGCCTGAATCTAAACTTAAACGCACATATTGCCTATTTTGCTTAACCGATGAAGCATTCTCATTAATGACAACATTGCCGAAAGAGAAGCAAAAATCCCTTTTTCTAAAAATATCGACCTTAGTACATTCATATTGGGTAATCGGTACTATTTTAGGCGTTTTGGCTGGGCATCAATTAGGAAAACTGATTCCAAACTTAGAATTTGCCTTAACCTGCTTATTTGTTATTTTATGGTATGAGCAATGGCAACAGAAGAAAGTCTACTTCCCTGCACTAATTGCTATTCCTGCATTTCTGTTTGCCTATTTGCTATTCCCAAAAATATTATTGATTGGA
>NZ_MVDO01000166.1 GCF_002006755.1 Wohlfahrtiimonas larvae
AACCGATGAAGCATTCTCATTAATGACAACATTGCCGAAAGAGAAGCAAAAATCCCTTTTTCTAAAAATATCGACCTTAGTACATTCATATTGGGTAATCGGTACTATTTTAGGCGTTTTGGCTGGGCATCAATTAGGAAAACTGATTCCAAACTTAGAATTTGCCTTAACCTGCTTATTTGTTATTTTATGGTATGAGCAATGGCAACAGAAGAAAGTCTACTTCCCTGCACTAATTGCTATTCCTGCATTTCTGTTTGCCTATTTGCTATTCCCAAAAATATTATTGATTGGAGCATTAACCATTGCCATCATTGGTATTATGATTCATTATTTTTCCTTTAAGAGAGCTGAGTAAATGTTATCGACCCCATTGTTATTGATTGGTATTATTTTAATGGGCATGATTACACTAATTTTAAGAGCCTTTCCAACAATAGTTCCCCAAAGATTATTAAGACAGCGCTGGTTATTAGCTTTAAATTTTGCGTTGCCAATGGCGGTGATGACCATTCTCATTATGGCTAGTCTCAACCTATTCACAGAACAATTTACAATGACACGTTTCAGCGCTGAAATTATAGCACTTGTCTTTGTCTTATTATCGTACATTCGTTGGCGCAATGTTTTTATTAGCTTAGCAGTTGGCATTGGCTCTCTGAATGGTTTATTAATATTGTTACAATAAATGGAAAAAATTTGGCGTAACCGCACAATTTGATTACAATTATTTCTTTCCGCAATCTAAAAGGAATGCACACCATGTCTGAGTTTACCGCTTCATCTGTTCTAGAATTTATCGCTGAAGAATCTGTCGAATATGTCGATTTTCGCTTCACAGATCTTAAAGGTTTAGAGCATCATTTAACTGTTCCTGCACATCAAGTTGACGAAGATGTTTTCGAAGAAGGAAAAATGTTCGATGGCTCAAGTTTTCAAGGATGGAAAGGTGTAGAAGATTCAGACATGATTTTGATGCCAGATCCTAAAACTGCACGCATCGATCCTTTCTATAATCGCAAAACATTAATGTTGTACTGTGATATTGTGGAACCTTCAACCTTACAATATTACCAACGTGATCCTCGTTCAATTGCAAAATTGGCACAAAACTATTTAGTTTCAACAGGCATTGCAGATGCTGCATTTTTTGGCCCTGAAAACGAATTTTTTGTTTTTGAAAACGTCTCATACAGCACACAAATGGGTAATGTTGGCTATGTTGTAGATGTGGAAGAAGCACCATGGAACAGCGACCAAATGGAACAAAACTTAGCACATCGTGGTGGCGTTAAAGGCGGATATTCTCCATTAGCACCGATTGATCGTTTACATGAATTACGTTCTGAAATGTGTGAAATGATCGAAGCTTTGGGCATTCCTACAGAAGTTCATCATCATGAAGTTGCAGTTGGTCAATGTGAGATTGGTGTGAAATTCAATACACTAGTTGCTAAAGCTGATGAAACTCAATTGTTAAAATATGCAATCAAAAATACAGCGCATCAATATGGAAAAACAGCGACATTCATGCCGAAACCAATTCATGGTGACAATGGCTCAGGTATGCACGTTCACATTTCGTTGATGAAAGATGGTAAAAACCTATTCACAGGTGAAAATTATGCAGGTTTATCAGACACTGCGCTGTATTTTATTGGTGGAATTATTAAACATGCTCATGCTTTAAATGCATTTACCAATCCTTCAACTAATAGCTACAAACGTTTAGTACCACATTACGAAGCGCCAGTAATGCTAGCTTATTCAGCTAAAAATCGTTCAGCGTCTATTCGCATTCCTTTCATCAATAATCCTAAAGCACGTCGTATTGAAGTTCGTTTCCCTGATTCAACAGCGAATCCATACTTAGCATTCACAGCATTATTAATGGCTGGTTTAGATGGCATCCAAAATAAAATTCACCCAGGTGAAGCAATGGATAAAGATCTATATGATTTACCCAAAGAAGTTCAACAAGACATTCCACAAGTATGTTTCAGCTTGAAAGAAGCTTTAGATGCTTTGGATACGGATCGTGCATTCTTGAAGCAAGGCAATGTATTCAATGATGATTTTATCGATGCTTACATCAATTTAAAAATGAAAGAACATGAACGTGTAAATTTAATTCCACATCCTGCAGAATTTGAGTTATATTACGCGATCTAGTTCACCTAGATAAATGATTCATAAAGGCGTCTAAATATATATTTGGGCGCTTTTTTATTTGATTGCCTTTAAACATGGCAATACAATCAAATTAACAATAACTGCTAAACATAAAATGGGCAGTAAATCATTCTGATCCAATATTCCACTGCCAAGCCACATTGATGGAATCATAAATGCCATGGATGAAAATAGATTATTTAGAGCAGATTGTAGTGAGTTGAATCCACCTCTCTGTTCTGCTTTGGGAATACTTGCAGTCCAAATCGAGATTAAAATTAATCTCAAATATGCTGCAAACATCATGCTGAACATAAAACTATAAGCAAACCATAAGCTATTTTCAATCAATAAAAACAAATACGCCATGCTGAGCATTAATATCATTGTGCTCCATACTGCTAGAGTTTTGGTGGAAAATTTATCATGCACCCAACTCGCAAATTTTGCCCCCAATAATGCACCTAATCCACCCACAAAAAATAACCAAGGTAAATGTTGTGTCGATAAATGCAAAATATCTATAAAAATTAGCACTAATAAAGGAATCAAAATCAATGAACCAAAATTGGATAAACCTGTTGATGCTGCACCTAATAAGATTTTTTTATTTATTAAGCCTTTAAGCAAATCATGGGCACTTTTAATCTCAAGATTTAGCTCCATGCTAGGGATAAAGCTATAAACCAATCCACCACAGATGATGCACAGCATCCCCAAAATATAAAAAGTAATGTGCCAACTTAATGCATTAGTGACCCATAACATCAATGGCAAGCCAACAATGCTCACCATAGGAAAAGCTGACAAGACAATGGCAATCACTTTGCCTCTCGCACTCTCAGGCGTTGTATCTAACAATACTGCCATCGCAACACCCAATGAAATACCACCAAATAGTCCTGTCACTAATCGAATAACTAACACATAGCTGAATGACTGTAAAAAAGGTACAGCTAAAGTTAGTGCGCCAATGAATAATAGGCAGCCCCATAAAATACGGTGCTTATTGAATCGATCAATAAATACAAAGCTAAATAACCCTGAGATGACAGATGAAACGGTATAAGCACTGGCAACATAGCCTGCATAACCCACAGAAGTTTGTAAATCACTAGCCATGAAAGGGAAGATAGGATTCACCATCATATATTCCAAGGCATTCGCAAATTGCACAATGAAGATAATCATAGCGATGACGATTATTTTATTATTTTGAGGAATCAACACAACCAACCCAATAAAAAGAAAAACTCAGTCTAATTTATTCATATAATGATAACTAGATAGCGATATTTGGTTTTATTCTTATCAAAAACAGGATAATGAACTGTATGAATTTAAATGCATTGAAGATTTTTGTGGCTGTGGTTGAGCATGGTAGCTTTATAGGTGCATCACGCACTTTAAATATACCATCGTCTAATATTAGCCGAGCTGTGACTCAATTAGAACAACAATTGCAATGCCAGCTATTGATACGAAGTACTCGTCAATTGCGTTTAACAGAATTTGGTGATGTATTATTTACATCAGCCAAACCTCTAATCAATGGTGTTAATGAAGCACAGTCACAATTAGCTGCTATGCAGAATACATTAGTCGGTCAACTATCTATTTCTATTCCTAATGAATCAGGCCCGATGTTATTAGGTGAGGCTTTGATTGAATTTGCCCTTAAACATCCTGATCTACAGATGAAAATTCAAACCAATTTTTTAGGTTTAGAAAATTTACACAATAATGCAGATCTCGTCCTATTCTTTCATCGCGGTGAAGTAAGTGATAGTACAATGATCATTAGAAAAGTCTGTTCTTTTGAAAGTATTGTTGTGGCTTCACCTAAGTTACTCAAAAAAATTCAAACACCTAAAAATACCCAACAATTGTTGCAAGTGCCTTGTATTACGACATCAACTATCCTTAACCAGAAGCCTTGGCTATTTTGCAATGCACAGGGCGGTTACGATATTCTCAATGTCTCAGGTAAATTCTGTGTTGATAGTGGCATGCTTGCCAAAGAAGCAGCGCTGAAGGGTTTAGGATTAGCAATCCTAGCTAAACAAGCATGCCAAAGCGAGCTAGATCATCAGCAATTAATTGCCATTGAACTAGATCAACAACCTGCTGCGCTTGATTTACTCTTAGCTTATCCTAGTCGTAAATATGCATCAGCATCTGTGCGAGTACTAATTGATGCATTAATGCACCATTGTAAATATGATGTAAATATATTATTTCATTAAAAAATAATGCTATGCTAAATATTCTCAAGATTAGATAGCTACAAGGCAATTATAGTCGATATGAAAATTTTCAGATTAAACATCATTAGCATATTTATCCTGCTATTCAGTTGGTCTATTTTTCTCTCGCCTACATTTGCTATTAATTTAGATGATCCCGGCCAACACAAAGTATCTATGCAGTTAATCCCCTGCCTTGATGAGACTTGTCATCTACAATCCTCCCCAAACTGTACACAACACTGTGAAGTTACATCTGTTATTTCTGAATCATTTTTTTATAAAGAGCTTTCTCTCCCAAACTCCCCGAAGCTCGTTATGGATGATCAGAGAGTCCAACAGATTTATACAGTGGTTGAACTCAAACCTCCTATCAAAAATTATATGTAGTTTAGGTTCCCCATTCTATATACGTATATTTGAATAAGGTTTGAATATGTTAAATCATAAAAATAAGATTATTGCATCAACACTTGCAGCAACCGTTGCAATGTTTACACCAAGCTTCGCAACACCTGATCCAAAGAACATGCCAGAAATGACTTTATATAAAGATCCTAATTGTGGCTGTTGCACAGCTCATGCAGATTATCTCAAGGAAAATGGCTTTAAAGTTACGATGATTGATCACCCAAACATCGTAGAAATTAAACAGCAATATGGCACATTACGTGGTGCTAGTTGTCATACAATTGTGATGGATGGATATGTGATTGAAGGACATGTTCCCGTAGCATCAATTAAAAAACTTTGGGCAGAACAGCCTGATATTAAAGGCATTGCATTACCAGGCATGCCATATAACTCACCGGGCATGGGAC
>NZ_MVDO01000167.1 GCF_002006755.1 Wohlfahrtiimonas larvae
GTAAAGTTACGATGATTGATCACCCAAACATCGTAGAAATTAAACAGCAATATGGCACATTACGTGGTGCTAGTTGTCATACAATTGTGATGGATGGATATGTGATTGAAGGACATGTTCCCGTAGCATCAATTAAAAAACTTTGGGCAGAACAGCCTGATATTAAAGGCATTGCATTACCAGGCATGCCATATAACTCACCGGGCATGGGACCTGAAAAGAAAGGATCATTAAAGATCATGCAAATCAATAATGATACAAGTATCACTCAAGTCTTTAATATTGAGTAGCCATATAAAAACACCCCAAAGTTGTGTCCAACTTTTGGGGTGTAGTTCAAACTAAGTAGCTTTTCATGCATCAATTGTTAATACAATAAATAATTTATGGTGTCGGTACTGCTGTTAACATAGATGTAAACATTGGTAATTTCAAGAAACCTTGAATCACGATTACGTTCACTAAGTCAATAAAGAATGCACCAACCATTGGTACAACAATAAATGCAACAGGCGCAGGACCATATTTCTCAGTCACAACTTGCATATTTGCAACTGCTGTTGGTGTTGCACCTAAACCAAATCCACAGTGCCCCGCTGCCAATACTGCTGCGGTGTAATCTTTGCCCATCAAACGATAAGTTACAAAAATTGCATACAATCCCATAATAATAGCTTGAATCGTTAAGATAACTAACATTGGAATAGCCAATGTTGCTAAATCCCACAATTTTAAGCTCATTAATGCCATTGCTAAGAACAGTGATAAACAAACGTTACCTGCGATAGATACCGCACGTTCGAAAATTTCATAGTTAGGGATAAAATGTACTAAGTTGTTAAGAATAACACCTACGAACAATACGCAAACAAACGTTGGTAATTCAACTGCTGAACCTTTTAACATACCAGCAATCATAGTACCCACGCTCAAACAGATTGCTAACATCGCAATTGTTTCTAACATTGAAGATGCCGTAATCGCACGACGAACAGTTGGACGATCAAATGCACTTAAGCTCTCTGCGCTTTGTGTAGGATCTGTTTCAACTTTATTAGGTTCACGATTAATTAAGAATTTAGCAATAGGTCCACCAATTAAACCGCCTAAAACTAAACCAAATGTCGCACATGCCATTGCAATTTCAGTAGCAGTTGTGAAACCGTATTTTTCAGAAAAAACAGCACCCCAAGCTGCGCCCGTACCATGGCCACCAGACAAAGTGATAGAGCCTGCTAATAAGCCCAATAATGGATTTTCACCTAACGCGGTTGCTAAACCTACACCAACGCCATTTTGAATGATCAACAAACCAACAACCCCAATCAAGAAGATTGCGATCATTTTACCGCCTTGCATTAATTGCTTAATATTAGCGTTCAAACCAATACTTGCAAAGAACATCAACATTAATGGCGTTGTTAAGCTACCATCAAAGTTAATTTGTACATTACCGTAACTTCTTACACCTAATAGTACAATCGCGGCTAATAAGCCCCCTACAACAGGCGGTGGTAAGGTTAAACGATTAAAAATAGCGATTTTTTTCGTTAAAAAGCTTCCCAACATCAACACTAAGCTCGCTACTAGCAATGTGTTATAGATATCTACTGGGATTTCTGTAATAGTTTTCACAGCTTCCAAAATGTGACCTCCAATATCATAAAAAGCCACTACACCATGTTTACACAGTATAGTGGCGGCGGCAACATTCTACAGGAAATTAGACCAAATTATAAGATCGTAACATATTGATTTAAAGTAACACTTGGTCTCATTAGTGAATTTAATGCTGATTCTGTTGGCAAGTAGTAACCTTGTAAGTCTTGATTTGGCTGTTGTGCATCAATCAATTCTTGTGCAATTTTCGCTTCATTCTCTGATAAGTTCTGATAAAAATCAGTAAATAATGCTTTTAATTCAGCATCATCATTTTGCTCTGCTAATGCTTTTGCCCAATACAAAGTTAAATAGAAGTGAGAACCGCGAGTATCTAACTGACCACGTTTTGATTGTGGTGATTTGTTTTCCACTAAGTAATCTGCATTTGCTTTTTCTAATGCTCTAGCAATTACTGCTGCACGCTCATTATCATTTGTACGTGCTAAATGGTGCAATGATTCAGCCAATGCCATGAATTCACCCAATGAATCCCAACGCAAGTGACCATTAGCAATGTAATCTTCCACCAACTTAGGTGCCGAACCACCTGCGCCCGTTTCAAATAAACCACCACCTTGCATCAAGGGAACGATGGATAACATTTTTGCAGAAGTACCTAATTCTAAGATTGGGAATAAGTCTGTTAAGTAGTCACGTAAAACGTTACCTGTGACAGAGATCACATCTTTACCTGCACGAATAATGTCTAAAGTTTTCGCTGTTGCTTTTTCAGGTGACAAAATTGTAATGTCTAAACCGTTTGTATCGTGATCTTTCAAGTATTTTTCTACTTTTTTGATCAGTTCACGGTCATGTGCACGGTCAATATCCAACCAGAAGATTGCTGGCATGCCAGATAAACGAGCACGCGTTACAGCTAGTTTAACCCAATCTTGGATCGGAGCATCTTTTACTTGACACATACGGAAGATATCACCTGCTTCAACAGATTGTGCCATCAAAACATCACCTGCTTTATTGATCACTTTTACAGTACCATTGTCAGCAATTTCAAATGTTTTATCATGAGAGCCATATTCTTGCGCTTTTTGAGCCATTAAGCCAACGTTTGGTACTGTTCCCATTGTCTTAGGATCTAATGCGCCATTTGCTTTACAATCATCTACCGTTACTTTATAGATCGATGCATAGCAACGATCAGGAATCATTGCGATTGTATCTGCTGTTTGGCCATTCTTATCCCACATTTTACCGCCTGCGCGAATCATTGCTGGCATAGAAGCATCAACAATTACATCAGAAGGAACATGGAAGTTAGTGATACCTAAATCAGAGTTAACCATTGCTAACAATGCTGATTCATCAATAATTTTTTGGA
>NZ_MVDO01000168.1 GCF_002006755.1 Wohlfahrtiimonas larvae
ACCGTTACTTTATAGATCGATGCATAGCAACGATCAGGAATCATTGCGATTGTATCTGCTGTTTGGCCATTCTTATCCCACATTTTACCGCCTGCGCGAATCATTGCTGGCATAGAAGCATCAACAATTACATCAGAAGGAACATGGAAGTTAGTGATACCTAAATCAGAGTTAACCATTGCTAACAATGCTGATTCATCAATAATTTTTTGGATGTCTGCTTTGATTTCAGCTTCTTTTGCATGGCCTGCAATCTTCTGATTCAAATCGCCCAAACCATTGCGTGCTGTTACGCCCAATGCTTTAAATTCAGCAGCATATTTTGCAAATAATTCTTCAAAGTAAACTTCGATTAAAGCACCAAAAATGATTGGATCTGATACTTTCATCATCGTTGCTTTCAAGTGAGCAGATAACAATACGCCTTCTTTTTTAGCACGTGCAATTGCTTCTTTCGCAAATGCTTTCAATTGCTTCACATTCATGACTGATGAATCAATGATTTCACCTGCTTGTAATGGTGCAAATGCTTTCAATGTTTTTGCTTCGCCTTGTGCATTTTCAAAAACGATTGAGTATTCAGTTGCAGCATCAATGGTTACAGCTTTTTCTGAACCGTAGAAATCGCCAGAAGTCATACTAACAACATCTGTTT
>NZ_MVDO01000169.1 GCF_002006755.1 Wohlfahrtiimonas larvae
GATTGAGTATTCAGTTGCAGCATCAATGGTTACAGCTTTTTCTGAACCGTAGAAATCGCCAGAAGTCATACTAACAACATCTGTTTTAGAATCTTTTGCCCATTCGCCCATGCGATGTGGATTTTGACGTGCATAAGCTTTGACAGCTTCTGGTGCACGGCGATCCGAGTTACCTTCGCGTAATACAGGGTTAACTGCTGATCCTAATACTTTTGCATAAGATTTTTTGATTGCTTCTTCATCAGCATTAGCTGGTGCTTCAGGATAATCAGGAACGTTATAACCTTTTGCTTGCAACTCTTTAATTGCACGCTTTAACTGAGGGATGGATGCAGAAATATTTGGTAACTTAATAATATTAGCTTCAGGTACTTTTGTTAAATCTCCCAACATTGTTAAAGCATCTTCAATTCTTTGTGCTTCTGTCAAACGTTCAGGGAACAATGCGATAATACGACCTGCTAATGAAATATCGGCCAACTCAACATTAATATCCGCTTGCTTAACAATTGCTTTAACAATTGGCAAAAATGAATATGTTGCCAATAGTGGTGATTCATCTGTTTTTGTGTAATAAATAGTGTTGTTACGATTAGTCATTTCCATCCTCCGTTATATCGATGACTATTATTAAAAGAAATAATGAGTTTTCCCTTTAATTTGTAATAAAATGTTAATAACATTAACACTTCATACCGTTTTTGCTCTTAAGGTCTATATGTTACAACAATTTTTATCAAGACTAGTTTCATTCCGACAAATTAGCCCAAAACTTTCTTCTGATAAAAATAATGACTCTGAGAGCACAGATTATAACCCAGAACTGATCACAAATTTGATTAATGAACACAAAGATATAATTGAAATCAGTAATTCCATTAAAAACTTAGCCCAAAAGCGTGAATGGGATTTAGCTCAAGAACAATTAAAATACTTATCTAAGCTGATAACTATGCACATGAACGCAGAAACAGTTACTCTGTATCGTATTTTAGAACACATTCATACTCCAAATTCCTTGGAAGTAGAGATGATAAAATTTATTCGTCAAGAAATGACATCTGTCGGCATAGACCTTATAAATTTTATAAAGAAATACAACAGCATAGAATCTGAACAATGGGATAAACGAGTTTTCATCTATGAGTACAATAAATTACTCTATACATTAACAGCACGCATAGAACTCGAAGAGAATACGCTTTATCCTTTATACGAGATTCTCTTAAATCAAAAAAAATAAAGCCCCGTGATATTTCACGAGGCTTCCCATCTTTCAAATTAAGTCATAAAGTTATTTCAACTTATCTGCAACCAACTCATTAATCACTGCAGGATCAGCTTTACCTTGGCTCAATTTCATTACTTGACCCACAAAGAAGCCCAATAATTTAGTTTGGCCACCTTTGTATTGTTCAACTTGCTTAGGATTCTTCTCAATGACTTCATTCACCCAGCCTTCAATTGCGCCTGTATCTGTCACTTGTTTTAAACCTTGTGATTCAATGATGGCATCTGCTGTTTCACCTGATTCAACCATTGCTTCAAATACTTTTTTCGCAATTGAGTTAGAAATCGTTTTATCTTGAATGCGCGCCAATAAGCCTGCCAATTGCTCTGCATTCACAGAGAACTCATCGATCAATATGCCTTTTTGATTCAATGTTGCAGAGACTTCACCTAGCAACCAGTTAGCAGCCATTTTTGGCTCAGAGCCTAATTTAACCATTGCACCAAAGTAATCGCACATTGCGCGAGACTGGATCAATACTGAAGCATCATAGTCAGATAAACCAAATTCTGAAACTAAACGTGCTGATAATGCTTCTGGCAACTCAGGGAAAATTTCACGAACATTGTCGATCATTTCTTCTGTCACAACGATTGGCAACAAGTTAGGATCTGGGAAGTAGCGATAATCATTTGCTTCTTCTTTTGTACGCATTGAACGTGTTTCATTTTTATCAGGATCATACAAACGTGTTTCCTGAACAACTTCTCCGCCCGCTTCAATGATTTCGATTTGACGCTCAACTTCGTGATTGATTGCATCTTCGATGAAACGGAAAGAGTTAATATTTTTGATTTCAGCACGTGTACCAAATGGTGTACCTGGCTTATGCACAGAAACGTTCGCATCACAACGGAATGAACCTTCCTGCATGTTACCATCACAAATGCCTAACCAAGTCACTAATTGGTGTAACTTACGTAAATATTGAATCGCTTCTTTTGCTGAGTTTAAATCAGGCTCTGTTACAATTTCTAATAATGGCGTACCTGCACGGTTTAAGTCAATGCCAGTCATACCATAAACTTCATCATGCAAAGATTTACCTGCATCACACTCCATGTGCGCGCGGTTGATGCGAATTTTCTTCTCGCTACCATCTTCCATTTCAATCATCAAATGGCCGTTTTGTACGATTGGCAATGCCAATTGGCTGATTTGATAACCTGTTGGTAAATCTGGATAAAAATAGTTTTTACGCTCAAATACTGTTTTCGGTGCAATGTGTGCATCAATTGCTAAGCCCAATAAAATAGCCTTATCTAATACTGCACGGTTAAACACAGGCAAAGTACCTGGCATTGCTAAATCATACAAGCTTGCTTGGCTATTTGGCTCTGCACCATATTGAATGCTTGAACCTGAAAATAGCTTAGTTTTTGTTGTGAGCTGTGTATGTACTTCTAATCCAATGACAACTTCCCAAGTCATGGTCTATTCCTTATATTCTTTGGTTGCTAATTAATCAAATTTTGGTTGCTTTGTATGCCAATCAGTTTCTCTTTGATAAGCATGTGCCACATTCAAAATTTTAGCTTCATCAAATGCACGGCCAATAATTTGTAAACCTACTGGCAAACCATTTACAAAACCTGCAGGAATCGACATTGCAGGTAAACCTGCCAAGTTTGCGCCCACGGTAAAAATATCACTTAAGTAAACTTGCGTACTGCCTGTACTATCTTGTCTGAATGGTAATTCTGGTGCTGTTGGCCCCATGATCACATCCACTTGGCTCAATACTGAGTTATAGTCATTGGCAACCAAACGACGAACTTTCTGTGCTTTCACATAGTAAGCATCATAAGCGCTTGCACTCAATGCGTATGTTCCCATGAAAATACGCTTTTTAACTTCGTCACCAAAACCTTCTGCACGAGAGCGCATGTATAAATCTTGTAAATCTTTAGGATCATCACAACGATAACCATAACGAACACCATCAAAGCAAGCCAAGTTACTCGATGCTTCCGCTGGTGCAATTGTGTAATACACAGGCACCACCACATCTGTATTTGGCAATGTCACTTCAACTAAAGTTGCCCCCATTGCTTCATATTGCTTCAATGCCGTTTGGATCACATCTGCAATTGCAGGATCTAAATCAGGAGATAAAAACTCTTTAGGAATACCAATGCGCAATCCTTCAATGGATTGGTTCAACAAGCCTGAATATTTTGGTACTGAAATATTGTGTGATGTTGAATCTTTCGCATC
>NZ_MVDO01000017.1 GCF_002006755.1 Wohlfahrtiimonas larvae
TGAAGAAGTGTTCGGCATCTAGTTTATCTGTAAATTTCATGCGTTTTTTAATAAAACGAATGAACCATTTTTGGTTTAAATCTTCTTCTTCATCAGATTTTTTGAACATTGTAAAACCTGTATAAACTAAGAAAGCACCAAACACATATAAGATCCATTCAAATTGAGAGATCAATGATGCACCAATCAATACCATGATTACGCGTAATGCAATTGCTGCGAAGATTCCATACACTAAAACACGGCGTTGAAATTTTGCCGGAATTTTAAAGAAGCTAAAAATCAATAAAAATACAAAAATATTATCAATAGACAATGATTTTTCAAGGACATAGCCTGTTAAGTAGTCCATGGATGCTTCTACTGCCATTGCTTGTTGTGCTTCTACTGTTAGATTTAAATCGGGGAATTCACCATGAGCTAAATACCAATATAGCCAAACATTGAAAAGTAAGGCAACAGTTACCCAAACAAGCGTCCAAATCAAAGCTTCTTTGACGCTAACTTTATGATCACCAGTTTGCTTTAAAGCGAGCATATCAACAGCAATCATAATCAATACAGCAATGGTAAAAACAGTATATAAAAATGGGGAGCCTATGGGAGGGATGGGTGTCATTTACAAAGTTTCCTAGATGGACTTAAAATAGTTTAACAAATATTCATCAAAATCAGATTGAGGTTCGGATTCTAATGCTTTTTGACGCTCAATGCTTTGTTTGGCTAATTGCTGAAACATCGCGCGTCGTTCTTCTGATAAAACTGGTGTAGTGAGATAATAATTTTTATACTGTTGTGCTTTTTCAATACAGTAATCATTATATTGCAGATTTGATGCGGTCAATTCACTTAATATTTTTGCAGAGGGCGTGAGGTTACTATCCTTAATCATTGCATCTAGTGGTGCAATTGTTGAGCTGTATTCAGGTCCTAAAATCTCGGCAACAGGCTGAATCCATTCTAATAATGATTGTAATAACTCTGAAAGTGGTACTTCATTGCATTGCACGTTAAGTGTTAGGTTTTCTGTTCTACCTTTTGCAGCAATTAATGATAAATTCTTTTGATTCCGTTCATATTCTGTTTTACACAATGGATCAGCATTACTTAATAAACAGGTTGTTAGAAATGCTTGTAGGAAGCGGATAGTTTCTATGGATATGCCTGTTGCAATGGTTGGCATAATATCAACAGAGCGTAATTCAACATAACCTATACCGCGTTGTTTTAAAGCGGACAATAATGTCTCTCCGGGTTTTAAAACTTGTTTAGGTCGAATACTTGCGTAATATTCATTTTCAATTTGTAGAATATGGTTATTGATTTGAAAGTATTCCCCATCTTTTTTAATAGGGATATGAGAAACTTTGTCGCAAGGTGTTAAAATGGCATGCTCAATGTCTGCAATATAATCTTTTAATGAATTAAAAGATACATTGAACTTACATTTGTTATTGCTATAGCCAATGTCAGACAAACGTAAGGATGTGCTTTCTTTAATATAAACCGTTTCATCATCAAACTTTTCAAATTGCCCATGATTATTATTTGATAAAAAACTTTTGGGCATCAATGGCGAGGCACCAAAGAAATAAGGTACTAAAAAGCCAAATCTTGATACTGACCGCATTAGATGTAGATAGCGTTCAGATTTAAAATCTATTAATGATTGTTGGTTACCAGTAGCTTTTTGCAGTGCTGTAAAGAATTCATCACTCAATGAAAAGTTAAAGTGAATGCCTGCAATAGATTGCATCATTTTACCGTAACGATGTGATAAGCCAGTGCGGTACAATGTTTTCATTTTTGCAGCATTAGATGAGCCATATTGAGCAATTGGGATTTCATCTACATTATTGATCAATGGCGGCATGGAATCTGGCCAAACTAATTCATTATCCAAATTTTCTGCAGTAAATGCTTGGATTTCATCTAAGGCTTGATATAAGTCTTCAGGCGAATGATAAACATCAGTAACAAACTCTAAGAGGTTTTCTGCAAAATCAGTTGTGATATTTGTATTTATCAGGGCGGAACCTAGAGTTTGAGGATGTGGTGTTTGGCTGAGTTTGCCTTGTGAATCAACACGTAAGCCTTCGCGCTCTAATCCCATCGATACATTTTGAATTAAGTGAACATCATCACCCAAAGCTTCAAGATTAGACTTGACTGAATTCATCAACTGTTTAAACATAATCAATCCTTTTAAAGAACTGGCTGTAGATCAAAGCCTACATGTGTTTGCCACATGTTTAAAATTTTACAAAAGAGTTCTGCAGTTTGTTGGGTATCATATAATGCGGAATGTGCACCTTCTGCGTCCCATTTCATACCTGCCGCAATGGCTGACTTTGCTAAAACTGTTTGGCCAAATGCAAGGGCGCTCAAGCTCGCTGTATCTAAGACAGAGAATGGATGAAAAGGTGCACGCTTAATATCACATCTTTCAATAGCTGCATTGACAAATGCAAGATCAAAATGTGCATTATGGCCTACTAAAATAGCTCTGGTACAGCCTTGTTTTCTTACTTCTTCTCGAACAGCTGTGAAGATTTTTTGCATAGCTTCTTTTTCAGCCACAGCCATGCGAAAAGGATTATCTAGCTTAATGCCATTGATCTTCATAGATTCAGGATTGATGCCTAAATTAGGCGCAGGCTCAATATTGGCTGCAACATGATGGGTTGTTTTCATCATGCCATTTTCATCAATATCCAAAAACACTGCTGCAATCTCTAAGAGGGCATCTTTTTTAGGATTAAGACCACCAGTTTCAACATCAATCACAACAGGTAAGAACCCCCTAAATCTAAGAGACATTAAGGGGATATTCGTTAATTGATCACTCATGACTATTGTGCGGCCTTTGTGCGTTTTGTTGTACGCTTAGTGGTTGTAGGGGACTTGTCTTTTTTATATTCAATCAATGGTTCTGCTTTATCAATGATTTGTGGGCGATCAATGATTACTTTAGAAACATTTTCTTCAGATGGAATTTCAAACATAGTATCTAATAACGTAGATTCAATGATGCTGCGTAATCCTCGAGCGCCTAATTTACGTTGGATGGCTAATTCAGCGATAGCTTTTAAGCCTTCTTCTGTAAAATCTAATTCGACATCATCTGTTTCAAATAAGTATTCAAATTGTTTGATGATGGCATTTTTAGGTTGCGTTAAGATATTGATTAATGCAGCTTCATCAAGCTCCTCTAATGTTGCAATTACAGGCAAGCGGCCAATGAACTCAGGAATTAAACCATATTTGGTTAAATCTTCTGCTTCCACTTGTGCAAATAATTCAGATAAATTGCGTTTTTCTTCTGATTCTTTCAATGCAGCAGTAAAGCCAATGCCACCTTTGTTTTGACGCATACTGATAATTTTTTCTAAACCCGAAAATGCACCGCCACAAATGAATAAGATGTTGCGAGTATCGACATTGATCAATTCAGCATTGGGATGTTTGCGCCCACCTTGTGGTGAAACAGCGGCAACTGTACCTTCAATGATTTTTAACAATGCTTGCTGAACACCTTCACCAGAAACGTCGCGTGTGATGGAAGGGTTGTCACTACGGCGTGTGATCTTATCGATTTCATCGATATAGATAATGCCTGTTTGTGCACGTTCCACGTCAAAGTCAGCATTTTGCAATAAACGCTGAACAATGTTTTCAACATCTTCACCCACGTAGCCAGCTTCTGTTAATGTTGTTGCATCTGCAATCGCAAAAGGTACGTTGAGCATTTTAGCTAATGTTTCAGCCAATAATGTTTTACCTGAGCCTGTTGGGCCGATCAGCAAAATATTGCTTTTCGTTAATTCAACATCACTGCGCACAGTTTTAGATTCTAAGCGTTTGTAGTGATTGTAAACCGCAACGCTTAATGTTTTCTTCGCCAAATCTTGGCCAATGACATATTCGTTCAGTGCTTCATAAAGCTCTTTAGGTTTAGGTAATGGTTTCTTTTGATACTCTTCAGCAAACTCTTCGGTGATGAGTTCGCCACATAAATGAATGCATTCATTACAGATATAAACGCTAGGGCCAGCAATGAGTTTTAATACTTCATCTTGTGATTTATCACAAAATGAACAACGCAATACTTTTCCTTTTTTCTTCGGAGAGTCTGTCATAATTTTATCTTTTCATTAACGGTGAGAAACAACTGCATCGATTAAGCCATACTTTAGCGCCTCTTCTGCGCTCATATAGTTGTCACGATCTGTATCTTTCACGATTTTTTTCAAAGGTTGTTTAGAGTGCTTGGCCATGATTTTGTTCAAGCGATCTTTAATGTAAAGAATTTCTTTTGTATGAATTTCAATATCTGTTGCTTGACCTTGGTAACCGCCCAAAGGTTGGTGGATCATTACGCGTGAGTTGGGTAGAGAAAAACGCTTACCTTCAGCCCCCGCATTTAATAAAAATGCCCCCATGCTACAAGCTTGGCCAATCACCATTGTGGAAACATCAGGTTTGATGAATTGCATAGTATCGTAAATCGCCATGCCAGCAGTCACTGAGCCGCCTGGTGAATTGATGTATAAATGTATGTCACGATCTGGGTTTTCGGCTTCTAAAAAGAGCATTTGTGCCACGATAACATTTGCACTGTAATCATCTACAGGACCACATAAAAATATCACGCGATCTTTCAATAGACGAGAGTAAATATCAAATGAACGTTCGCCACGAGCTGTTTGCTCGACAACCATAGGCACAAGATTAAGGTTATGAATCTCGTTGTTAAAAGACATTAGAATCCTCATGACCAATTTAAAATTAAGCCACTAATTCTATCAGAAAGCTTTGTAAAATCCTATGGCAATTATTAGTAGCTAGATTTATTTGAATAATTACATTTATTAAGATTATTTTCGGTATAGTGTAGTCTTGTTGTGAATATTGTGACATTGGATAGGATATGGAACGTAATTATAATTTTTGTGCTGGCCCATCGACTTTACCTGAAGCTGTATTAAGACAAGCACAGGCAGAATTGTTAAATTGGCATGGTTTAGGTGCTTCTGTGATGGAAATTTCCCATAGAAGTAAGGATTTTGAAGCTATTGTGACTCAATGTGAGCAAAAAATGCGCTCATTATTGAATATTCCAGAAAATTATAAAGTGATCTTTTTGCAAGGTGGAGCATACGCGCAGTTCTCGATGATCCCATTGAATTTATTAGGCAATAATACGCGCATCGATATGATTGAAACAGGTGTGTGGTCTAGTAAAGCTATTGGGGCAATGAAGCGTTATGCTGATATTAATATTGCAGCCAGTACAAAGGATACGAAATTTACGACATTGCCAGAAGCTAATGCGTTAAATTTTTCTGAAGATAGTGCCTTTGTTCATTATTGTGATAACGAAACAATCAATGGTGTGGAATTCAATTATATTGTTGATAATACACCATCACCTGTTGTTGCTGATATGAGTTCTAACATTTTATCTCGTGAGTTTGATGTTTCTAAATTTGGTGTCATTTACGCGGGTGCACAAAAAAATATTGGTCCATCAGGTGTTACATTAGTGATTGTTCGTGATGATTTATTGGGCAAGGCTGACTCTAAAATGTCAGATGTTTTCAATTATGAGTTGCAGTCTAAAAATTTGTCTATGATCAATACGCCGCCAACATTTTCATTGTATATGATTGACTTGGTTTTAACTTGGTTGCAAAATCAAGGGGGTGTTGCTGCTATTGAACAGGTTAATAATGCAAAAGCAACAATGCTTTATGATTTAATTGATAAAAGTGAATTTTATAACAATCCCGTTGCAGTGAATGCACGTTCTCGTATGAATGTTCCTTTTACTATTGTAAATTCAGAATTAGATCCCATCTTTTTAGCTAAGGCAAAAGAGCAGGGCTTGATTAATTTAGAAGGACATCGTTCTGTTGGTGGAATGCGTGCAAGTATTTATAATGCATTACCATTAGAAGGTGTCAAAGCTTTGTGTGAATTTATGTCTGACTTTGAGAAGCAATACGGATAAACACAGATTGATAAATACTAGGTTACAAAAAATTATGACGATTAAACAAAAAAAATTGGGCGTGATTGCGTCTGTTGTTGCGATTTTGCTATTTGGTCATGTCAATGCATCAGAAATACAATCTATACCTGCCGCAACTCAGGAAAAACAACTGCCAAAAATTACGCCTAATCAAAGGTTTGAGCGTATTAGCTCTGCAAATGCAGTAGCATTATCTCAATTTCATTATGGCAAAATTCCTTTGGATGAGGTTTTATCTGAACGTGTTTATTCGCTGTATCTAAATTCGTTAGACCCCCAGCGCGTTTATTTTTTGCAATCTGATATAGAGCAATTTGATCAACATAAGTTATTGTTTTCTGATTATCTAAGGAAAGCGGAGTTGCGCTTTCCTTTTGAAATGTATAATACTTTGATTCAGCGTTTAGATGACCGTCAAACATCTGTGAATCAATTGATTGATCGTGATTTCGATTTCACTAAGAAAGAAGAAATTTTGATTAATCGTAAAGATGAACCCTATGCCAAAACTGTTCAAGAATTGGATGAGATTTGGTATCAACGTATTAAAAACGAGCTTATCAATTTGTTAGTTTCTGATGAAGAATTAACATTAGATGAAGCACGTGCGAAATTAAAAAAACGTTATGCATCACGTCATGAGCGTTTAATGCAGGTGGATGTGGATGATATTTTTGAAATCTATATGAACACAGTTGCATTGGCATTTGATCCTCATTCTGGTTATTTATCTCATCGTACAATGGAAAACTTTAATATTAATATGAGTTTGTCATTGCAAGGGATAGGTACAGTATTGCGTCAAGATGACGATGGTATTTCCATCATGGAAGTTGTGCCGGGTGGGCCTGCGGATCAAACCAATCAATTAGTAATTGGTGATCAACTAATTGGTGTGGCACAAGGTGATGATGGTGAATTTTTAGACATCGTAGGCATGAGATTGGATCGTGTAGTTGATAAAATTCGTGGCAAAAAAGGCACTGTAGTTCGATTGCAAATTATGGGTAATAAAGGCAAAGGTCCTGAAAAAGTTGTGCGCATTGTTCGTGATCAGGTGAAATTAGAGCAGCAAGCAGCCAAGTCCGATGTGAAAACAGTTGAAAAAGATGGGCAAGTACAAAAAATAGGTGTGATTACATTGCCTGCATTCTATAGTGATTTTGAAGGAAGTAAAGGTGGGGAAAAAGAGTTCAGAAGTACAACGCGTGATATTAAAAAGCTTGTGAATGAATTACAAAAGAAAGATAAGATTGATGGTTTAATTATTGACCTTCGTGGTAATGGCGGCGGTGCTTTAGAGGAAGTGATTAATCTTTCTGCATTATTCATTGAGCCAAAGAAAACCGTAGTTCAAGTTAAAAATTATAATGGTTCGATTGATACCCGTCACAGCACACAAGAAACAAAGATTTATAATGGCCCATTGATGGTGATTACAGATCGCTTAAGTGCATCTGCAAGTGAGATTTTTGCTGGTAGTATTCAGGATCAAGCGCGTGGCTTGATTGTGGGTAATACAACGTTTGGTAAGGGGACGGTTCAATCACTCTTGCCTTTGGATGGTTGGTTGGCTAAATCAGATAAGCCTGGGCAGAGTAAAGTGACAATTGCGATGTTCTATCGCGCAAACGGTGAAAGTACGCAAGAGAAAGGTGTTGTGCCTGATATTGTGTTGCCACAGATTTATAACCCTGCGGATATTGGTGAATCTAAGGAAAAATACGTTTTACCTTGGGATCAAATTCCTGCGAGCAAGGATTTAGTTGTTAATACATCACTGGAAAAATATGCGAAGCCATTACAAGAAGCACACAATATTCGTTTAGAGAATGATGAAAAATTGAAAATTTTTCAAAAGCAACGTGATAAGATTCAAGCTTTATGGGATGTAAAAACATTGTCACTAAACTTGGATGATCGCCGTAAGGAATTGAAAGAACAAGAAGATGATTCTTTCAAAAGTAGCAATGAAATCCGTGCCATGTATAACTTAGAGCCATTAACATTGGAGCAGTATAAAAATGAAGATGGCACTCACACAAAATTGTTGAAAGATACAACGCCAGATATTTTATTGGATGAAAGTGTGAACATCATGAGTGATTACATCGAGCTTTTGAAACAGCCAAAAGCGAAGTAATCCACAAATTCAGATTCAAAAAAAATAGCCT
>NZ_MVDO01000170.1 GCF_002006755.1 Wohlfahrtiimonas larvae
GTTTGGATCACATCTGCAATTGCAGGATCTAAATCAGGAGATAAAAACTCTTTAGGAATACCAATGCGCAATCCTTCAATGGATTGGTTCAACAAGCCTGAATATTTTGGTACTGAAATATTGTGTGATGTTGAATCTTTCGCATCAAATCCCGCCATAGATTCAAACATATACGCACAATCTTCTGCTGTTTTAGCGATCACGCCAGCTTGATCAAATGAACATGCAAATGGAATCATACCCCAACGAGAGATACGACCATACGTTGCTTTAATACCTGTTAAGTTACAGAAGCTCGCTGGTTGACGCGTTGAGCCACCTGTATCTGAAGCTGTTGCTGCTAAGACAAATCCTGCGCTTACAGCTGCTGCTGAACCACCAGATGATCCGCCAGCAACATGATCAAAATTCCAAGGATTGTGAACTGTACCGAAATGGCTTGTACGGTTTGTACCGCCCATTGCGAATTCATCCATGTTCACTTTACCCAAAACCATCACACCAGCTTGATCTAGTTTTTCTACAACTGTTGCATCATAAGGTGATACAAAATTTTCTAGCATTTTAGATGCCGCAGTTGTTTTGATTCCTTTTGTACAAAATAGATCCTTATGTGCTATCGGAATACCCGTCAACATTGACTGCTCACCTTTTGCAATCACTTCATCCGCTTTCTGTGCTTGTGCTAATGCTTGATCATATGTTTTTGTGATAAAGCTATTAATCTTGTGATCGTGTGTTTCGATCTCTGATTTGAAATGTTCAAATACTTCTACACTCGATACTTCTTTCGTATCCAATGCGCTACGTAATTCTTTAATACTATAATTTTTCATAATGATTAATTCTGACTCGTCGATAATGGATGATTATTCAATAACTTTCGGCACTAAATATAAGCCTTTCTCTACTGAAGGTGCTACAACCTGATAATCATCTCTATGATTACTTTCTGTCACAATATCTTCTCTAAAAGGTTGTGTACGATCAAATGGGTCGCTCATTGGCTCAACATTTGTGGTATCCACATTTTGCAACTGATTCAAAATCGCCAAAGTGCTTTCCAACTTTTCTTCAATCATCGGAATTTCATCATCACTGATCGCAATCTGTGACAATTGTGCAATTCTCTTAATATCAGAGGCTTTCAATTGACTCATTTTTTCTCATCCTTTTCTTCTAAAGTCTTTTCTTTATCTTTACCCAAACGATAGAAATCATCATCTTCTCCATCGAATAGAATACGGTGTGCAGGTCCTTCCATATCATCAAACTGCTTTGATCGAACCGCCCAAACAAACGCGATGGCTACAAATACAAGCAATAAAAAGGATAATGGTAGAAGAAAGTATAGAATCTTCACTCTTTTTCTCCCTCTCGGATTCGTAATGTATTACCAATCACTAACAATGAACTTAAACTCATACCTAAAGCCGCCATCCAAGGCACAATATAACCCATCATAGCAGCCGGCAGAACTAAAATATTATATAATAAAGACCAACCTAAATTTTGAATAATTATTTTATTGGTCCGTTTTGCAACATTTATACCATCCAATAATGGATTCATTTCTGTGGAATGCATCAAAATCATATCAGCAGTTGCTTGTGTTAATAATGCTCCTTGCCCGATCGCAATAGACACATCAGCCTGAGCCAGTACTGGTGCATCATTGATACCATCACCAAGCATCGCCACAATTCGGCCTTCTGATTGTAGTTGAGTGACATAAGCTAATTTATCTTCAGGTGTTTGATCGCCATGAATATTCTCAATACCTAAGCGATGATTCATTGCTTGTACGGTTTCAATGCGATCACCACTTAAAATATGTAAGCGATAACCTTCTTCTTTAAGCTTTTGCACAACAGCTTCACTATCTACTTTCAATTCATCTTTTAAGCAATACAATCCCAACAAAGTATTGCCTTTTCCCAATGCAATCCAAATACCTTCGTCCAAATTATGCTGTTCTTTAGTTTCAAACCAATCAATGCGCCCCACACGATATTGTTCACCATTGATTGTACCTTCCAAACCTTTACCTACTATATTATCCAAGTTAGATACGCTCAAAAGCTCTAAAGGATTCTTTTGATGAATGCGATGGAATGCTGCTGCAATTGGGTGATTAGAACTTGCTTCCAATGAACAAATAATCTGCATTAACTCAGCATTGCTCATATCATTGGTTAGATTTTTCTCTTGAACAAGCATTAAATTACCTTGCGTCAATGTACCTGTTTTATCAAATACGATATCAGTCACTTTTGCTAGAGCTTCGATTGTTCCTGATCTTGTACCAATTAAACCTTTTTCGATCATCGCTTGATTGCCTGAGCTAATAGCAGCTGGCGTTGCCAAAGCTAACGCACAAGGACATGAAACGACTAATACAGATAACATTACTTCAAATGCGCGGGATGCATCCACATATAACCATGCAATATAAGTACCTGCACAAGCCAATAATAAAATTAACACAAACCAAGTAGACACTAAGTCTGCCAATTTCACAAACTTTGGTTTTTCACTCATGGCACGCTCAATCATCAGCGTCATTTGTGAGAAAACTGTATCACCACCAATTTTAGAAACTTTCATCAATAAAGATTGTTCTTGATTGATCGAACCTCCAATCACATCTTCATTCATGCGCTTTTCAATAGGTAAACTTTCACCAGTTAATAATGACTCATCTACCCATGCTGAATCTTGCAGCAAAATACCATCTGCAGGAACAGAATCTCCAGGTTTTACGCGCAACACATCACCCACATTAATTTGGCTCACCGCAATGAACTCGCTATTTTGCTCATCGATCATGCGTTCAGCGATATGTGGTTTTAATTTTAGAATATGATCTGTCATCATCAATGCTTTATGTCGTGCGTTCATCTCGATTAAGCGAGCACCCAACAGCAAGAATGCAAACATCGTGACAGATTCAAAATAGATTTCACCGATATTAAATACAGTATTCCAAATACTCGCTAATGTACCCAATATAATGGCAAGCGAGATATTAACGTTCATCGTCAATCGTTTATTTTTTAAATCATAGAAAGCAGACTTGTAGAAAGTCCAACTTGAATAAGTTACACAAGGAATAGACATCAATAAACTTGCCCAACGCAAAATCAATCGAGCTTCTTCACTAATACCTTGATAATGACCAAAATACAAGCCAAACGAAAACATCATGACTTGCATTGAAAATATTGCGGCAACACCAAACTCTAAAAACAGCGTTTGGCGCTCTTTTTTCAATTTCTTTTGCTGAGTTTGTTCATCATATGGCGTGGCTTCATAACCCAAGTTATAAATTGCCAAAAGAATTTTTGAAAGCTGAATTTTATCTGGATCAAATTCGAGATATGCTCTATGTGTTGAATAATTAATATCAAACTTCTGAACTCCAGGAATACGCTTGATTTGATGCTCAATCAACCAAACACATGCAGCACACACAATTTTATCAATAATCAAACTTAATTTAGCAACATTATCATCACCCGATTTTTGATTACTAATAAACTGTTTAGCAATTTCAGGATGATCATAAAAATCAAGTTCTTGCCTTAACTCTTCAGGGACCAAATCATTCAATGAATCAGGCCTCATTGCAGCTTCTGTACGAAACTCATAATAATGCATTAATCCTGAATCGCAGATCATTTCTGCAACGGCTTTACAGCCGATGCAGCACATAGGTTCATCTTTGCCATTAATATTAACAACAAATGGCACACTGCCAACAATAGGCTGGGTACAGTGGAAACACTGTTGCGATATATTTTTTGGCATTATTCACTCAACTTAAATTACTTCAATCACGTTATCATTCACATCTTGGTAAGTATCATCACCACGCGTGACATGAATCTCAAAATCCCAACGACCTAAGCGTTCAAAATTAACTGGCGCTTCATAAATACCATCACCAATTCCTTTAAACAGGATAGTACGATTTAATTCTTGTTCAGCTAAACGCTTTAATTTTACAACAACATCTGCCCCATCAATTGGCGCACCATATTTATCCACAACTAAAAAGCTCATCACATTATCTTCTGAAATTTTTGGCGGATTAGTTTCAAATTGATAACGAACTTTCCATCCACGCTCTGCTTGTGCGCGCATGTTAGCCTTATGCTCATTAAAATACGCTTCTTGTTTTTGATAAGCGTTTGGGACTTCACCCGGGAATCTTGTATTAACAGTCTTTAAACTGCCATTTTTATCGTAGTATTCTACACGTAAACCTGCTTCTGCCATGAATACAAAAGCACCATCAACAATGACCAAAACCAAGAAGAAACCAAAAATTGCGATCGGCACCCAATGTGTTCTCTTCCCATCTTTATCTTTTAAAGCATTACGCTTTTGACCTACTAAATAATATGCATAGCTCGTTAAAATATTACATGAAAAATAGAGTGCAGCAACATCCCCACCTGTCCAATTTAGAATTAAATAAGGCACAAGTACCGCAATACTCATCAATCCCGAAATAACAGATGCTTGCAAGCGAGTAAAGCGAAACAGATGATGTAAAAGAAGGGTCACAATTAAAACACCAACAACTCCACCGACGGTTATGGTTAATACGTCATGCATACTTACTTTTCTCCTAATTCAAGTTTTTTTAATAAGCAAAAATAGAGCTCTCGCTCTATTTTTAACTTGCTCATTATATTTTATTTAGTCACAAATGTAGATGATAAATTATGTGTTTCAATAACATTTCCTTGCTCATCTTTAACTAAAATTTCCAGATTAACTGGTTGAGTGGGCGCTTCTTTAACTGTCTGATGAATCAACACGGACCAATTTCTACGAACACCTGGTGCTAATGTTTCATTCTTTTCTGGTACATTTAATGAAATGCCATCTGCATCTGCTAACTTCAGCTCTACAGTTTTTGGTGTCATCGTTAGGTTATTCAACTTCAATGTATAACGATTCTGAATTAAACCATCACTCATTCTTGTAAATGCAGGTGTTCTTGTTTTTTCTAGTAAGAACGACATTTGAGCACTGGTCATAATACTCCATGCCAAAATACCTACCACAATTAAAATGACTGATCCATATCCCAAATTACGAGGTGTTATAAAATGAGTTTTCTTACCCTCTAAACCATTTAATGAGTCATAACGGATCAAACCTGTTGGATAGCCCGTTTTCGTCATCATTGTATTACAAGCATCGATACATAAACCACATGTAATACATTTATAGTTAAGCCCTTCTCGGATATCAATCCCAGCAGGACAAACTTGTACACATAGCTCACAATCAACACAATCACCATGACCGGCTTCATGACGTGCAGTTAGATCACGCAATTCTTTAACGGGTTTGATGCGACCTTTTGTACCTTCACCACGTTTTTCATCATAAGCAACAACCAAAGTGTCCTTATCAAACATTACGCCCTGAAAACGCGCATATGGGCACATATATGAACATACTTGCTCACGTGCAAAACCAGCCATAATGAATGTTGTTGTTGTGATGAACAAAGTAGTACCATAAGCTGCAAATGGTGCTTGTCCACTAAAAAACAATACAATTAACTCTGTTGCTGGCGTCCAATATGCTGTAAAGGTAAAACCTGTCCATACAGCTACAATCAACCAAGTTAACCATGTGCCCCCAACACGTAATACTTTTTGAGCATTCCATGGCATATCATATAATTTCTGACGTTTATTACGACCACCTTGAATCCAGCCTTCAATTTTAATGAATAAATCTGTCCAAATGGTTTGGAAACAGAAATAACCACAAAATACTCGACCCGCAATATTGGTAATAAAAAATAAGAAAAACGCAAAAAGCATTAATACACCGGCAAGCCACATGATGTTTTGAATATCAACATCCAATCCTAAAACATAAAATCGTCGACTTGCCAAATCAAACAATACAGCTTGACTCGGAATATTCTCACCTCTTGGCCACGGCAACCATGGCAGTAAATAGAATACAGCTAACCCAAAGTATAAAACCGCAGACTTAAATGTGCGGAATTTACCTTTTACTTCTCTTGTAAAGATTGGAATACGCTTTTGATAAAGCGATTCTGGCTGTTGATTTGACACAGCTCCCTCCCTCTGACTTAATCTAATGGTTACTCTTGATTCTTACTCCCACGTATATTGTACTACTCTTTAATTGCGAATAAAAATAAAGGGCTCAACATTTGATGTGAGCCCCTTAATATTTACTACTTTCTTAATTTGAATCAGTACTTACTGACCACCACCTAACTCATGAACATAAACTGCTAAAGCTCTGATTTGCTCTTTAGTTAAACGATCTTTCCAAGTAGGCATTACGCGATCTGTTGCAGGTGTTACACCATCGATTACTTGCTTACGAATCATCGCAACTTTTTCATCGTCAGTTTTTGCGTCAAAAATTGGTACCAATTCCCAGATTTGGTCTGTTAAGTTCGCACCACCCATTGTGACAACACCTTTACCATCTGGACCATGACATGTATAACAAGTACCTTTACCTTCAAAAATCACTTTACCACGCTCTGAAGCTTCATCAGAAGTATAATTACCTGATAAAGTTAAAGCGTATTTTGCTACATCAGTGATTTCATCATCAGTTAAACCTGTTAATGATGCAGGTGTCATATTACCAGTACGACCCATTGTGATTGTTTGTTCAATTTGAGAATAGTGACCACCCCATAACCAAGCATCGTCAGTTAAGTTCGGATATAAACCAAACTTACCTTCACCACCTGCGCCATGACATGTTGCACAGTTATCCGCAAACATTACAGCACCAGTACTTAATGCAAACTCTTTCAAACCTTCATTTTCAGTTGCTTGAATATCTTCTAATTTTTTCAAAGCACCTAATTTACCATAGAAAGCATCACGATTTTTAGCTTCTGTAGATGACTGTAATTCTTCTGCCAATAAAGTACGTGTATTCCAGTTTAATTCTTTAACCTCACCACCTTCTTTAACTTGAACAGTTTTAATACCTTTTGTCCAGTTATTTGGTAAAGGCCAAGTTGGATAAAGCACCCAATAAATCAAACTGAAGATTACAGTGCCATAGAAAGATAATAACCACCATCTTGGTAGAGGATTATTAAACTCCTGCACACCGTCCCACACGTGCCCGGTGGTTTCTACTTCTTGTTTTTTATCAATATTTTCACTCATAAAAAGTCCCCAAAATTAACTGTAATAATCGTTATGAACGATCATCACTGATCTTACTCTGATCGTTACGAGCTGGATTCAAACTGCTGAGATCCTCTTCATCCATCAGCGGAATACTACGATATGCATCGTAACGAGCCTTACGGTCTTTATTAGTGAAGACATAAAATATGATGCCCACAAACACTAGGAAGAAAATAACGACAGCTGCAATCTTACTATTACCGTGATCTGTAAACCAATAGAGAAAATCTAACATTTTATGTCCTCAACTTATTTTATTAACGGAATTTACTGTACTCGATACCATCATCATCTTTAAACTGATACATAGTACCTAACACTTGTAAATATGCGACCAAGGCAGCCATTTCTGAGATACCTTCTCTTCCTGGATCGTAGTTACCATCTTTTGCTTGTTTTTCCAAGTTTTCAATAGCATTATCAATCACTAAAAGATCAGCAACGTTTGCACCAAAGCGTTCTACGTTAGCTTTATATTCTTCATCATTAGAAGAATATGGCACGCCTGTAATGCGCAATGCTTTCATGTGTGACTTCACATCTTTATAGTAAAGATCATTTTTACTTAAATATGGATAGCCAGGCATGATTGACTTAGGCTCAACACTTCTTGGGTTTTTCAAGTGTTCAGACTGCCAACGATTGCTGTATTTACCACCAACACGTGCTAAATCTGGACCAGTACGTTTTGAACCCCATTGGAATGGATGATCAAACTGAGATTCAGCTGCTAATGAATAATAACCATAACGTAAGTATTCATCTTGCATTGGGCGGATTTGCTGTGAGTGACACGCATAACAACCTTCTCTGATGTAGATGTTACGGCCTAATTGCTCTAAAGGAGTATAAGGACGAATTGCATCTACTTCACGTTTAGTACGTACGCGTTTACCATTTGCATCACGGCTTGTTTCCGTAATTTCTTTTTTAACAACTTCAATTGTGTCGTTAATGAAAAACAATGGAACGATTTCAATCAAACCACCAATACTGATGATGACCAATGTTAAAACCAACATCAATCCAGAGTTTTTTTCAATTTGTTCATGTCTAATCATAATTTAGTTTCTCCCCGTATTAAGCATGAGCAGCAACTGCTGGAATAACAGCATGCTTGTCCGCTTGTGCTTTTGTACCTTGCTTCATAGTCATGATGAAGTTATAAATCATGATTAAGCCGCCTAATAAGAACATGCTACCGCCCAATGCACGTAAGATATAAGGTGTGTGCATGAACTGAACTGTTTCAATGAACTTATAAGTTAAAGTACCGTAGTTAGGATCGAAACCACGTAACATCATACCTTGACCAATACCTGCAACCCACAATGCTGCAACATACAATACGATACCAATAGTTGCTAACCAGAAGTGAGCAAATACTAATTTTTCGCTGTATAACTTAGCACCGAAGATACGTGGAATCATATGGTATAAAGAACCGAATGTAATCATCGCAACCCAACCTAAAGCACCTGAGTGAACGTGACCTACTGTCCAGTCTGTATAGTGAGATAATGCGTTTACTGATTTCAAGCTCATCAATGGGCCTTCGAACGTACTCATACCGTAGAAAGATAATGCAACTACGAAGAAACGAACGATTGGGTTAGTACGTACTTGATCCCAAGCACCAGACAATGTCATGATACCGTTGATCATACCACCCCATGATGGTAACAATAAAATGATTGAGAATGTTGCTGCTAATGATGAAGTCCAATCTGGCAATGAAGTCCAATGTAAATGGTGAGCACCAGCCCACATGTACAAGAACGATAATGCCCAGAAGTGGATGATTGATAAACGATAAGAATAAACAGGACGGTTAACTTCTTTAGGAACGAAGTAGTACATCATACCCAAGAACGCAACTGTCAAGAAGAAACCTACAGCATTATGACCATACCACCATTGAACCATCGCGCTCTGAACACCAGAGAATACGTTATATGATTTAATAGTCCAACCATCAATTACTGGAATTGTGATATTGTTAAAAATATGTAAAAGTGCTGTTGCTAAAATAAATGCTAAGTAGAACCAGTTTGCTACATAGATATGTTCTTGCTTACGACGTAATAACGTATTGAAGAATACCCAGAAATAACAAACCCAAACGATTGCTACTGCATAGTCTAATGGCCATTCAAATTCAGCATATTCTTGACCTTGTGTGAAACCTAAAGGATAGCTCAACATGATGCCAAAAATACCAATCGTCCAGCCCCAGAATACAAATTCAGCAACTTTACCATAAGCTAAGCGCACTTGGCACGTACGTTGTACAACGTAAAATGATGTTGCCATCAATGCCGAGCCACCCATACCAAAAATTACTAAGTTTGTGTGAACCGGTCTAATACGACCGAAACTTAACCAAGCTTGATCAAAGTTTAGCGCAGGCCAAGCTAGCTCTAAAGCTGCCCAAACACCAGCGGTCATACCGATCGCACCCCATACTAAAGTCATGATCGCAAATTTACGAATCACACTGTAGTTGTACTGGGTATCCCTAATATCTACGGTTTCTCCCATACTTCCCCCGAAATAAAAATTAAAAGGTTATGTAATAAAACTATACATTTACAACATATAGCAATGTGCTTTATTTTACGCGAAGTGGCTATAATTACATTGACAAAAATCAATACACACACTGCTATAGACGAGGCTATTCTACCCGAAATTAATTCTTTTAGGTAGTCAAATGAACCCCAGAGATCATTTGATAAACATGCACAGCATATCGATCGGTCATTCCTGAGATAAAATCTGTTATTTTTAGTATTCTTAAATAAGGATTATCATCTAATTTTCTATTAGGCCCCAAAAATTGATCGGGCAGAAAACTTATCAACATTCGAGATTTAGACGTTGATTTTAAATAGTATTCTTGATTAACTGCGCCGACAAATGCTTTTAATAAGCCATCAATAATTTCATGACCAGCAATGCCAACTTCTAAAACAGGTTTAGAAACATAGATATGATCATAAGCATATGATTTTATATTAGCCAAAGCATCTGCAGAAGGAATTAAACTTAAAAGGTCAACTTCACACTCACCTTTTAAAATTTGCTCTTCATACTTAATAAAGGCAGCCACCACTTCATCAATTAAGAGCCCCATTGCGAATGCCCTTAAATACTCAATCTTGTCCTTATCTCTTGAAATTCGCTTAACTTTATTAGGAAAACCACCATAACGATCAATAATTGTTTGATAAAAATTGATCACTAAACCACTCGATATTAACGATAATCGATAGGCATCCTCAACATCCACTAACGAATAACATAGATCATCAGCTGCTTCTAAAAGATAAACCAGAGGATGACGAGCCCAAGCGATAGTTTCATTATTTTCTTTTAATAATGACACCATCCCTAGCCTATCAACAATATAACGGAATGACTCTTTCTCAGCTTGGAAAAAATTAAATTTCTTCAAAGCAACATGATTAATTTTTTTACGCTCTAAACTACCACAAGGATATTTAATAAAACTTGCCAAAGTTGATAAAGACAATTGCATACCACCATCATTATCGACATTTTGTAATTTGGTGAGCAAGCGAAAAGCTTGTGCATTACCCTCAAAATTCAACAAATCCTGCTGTTCTGCAAGAGACATTTCCTCTAATGCTTTTTGCCCCACTGGACTATCTGCAAAAAATTGACCAATACCATCCTCACCAGCATGTCCAAAAGGTGGATTACCAATATCATGAGCCAAAGCCGCTGCTGATAATATTGTACCAATATCGGATGCTCGAAAATCCCCCAAGCTAAAATTATTAGATAAATGCTGTCCAACCAACATGCCAATACTTCTAGCAACACTACTTACTTCCAAGCTGTGGGTTAAACGAGTACGGACATAATCCGTTTGCGCCAATGGGAAAACTTGCGTTTTATCCTGCAAGCGACGAAAGGCTGCTGAAAAAATTAATCGATCATAATCTTTTTGAAATGTTGATCGATACCATTGCTGCGTATCATTAGAATTGGCAACACCTAATCTTTCTCTTGTAAGTAAATGCTGCCAATTCATTTTTGTCATTCTTGCTCACTCTCTTGCTTTGAGGATAATGTAGACAATGGCCAACGTGCTTTTAATTTTACATCGTAATTCAAGCTACCTTGATTACGCATTAAACGCTCATGCCCAACGTAAGCAACCATTGCGCCATTATCAGTACAAAATAAAGGACGCGGATAGAATACTCGCACACCCATCGGCTCCATTACACGTGCCAATTCTTGTCTTAATAATTTATTCGCAGCAACACCGCCTGCAATTACAATGGATTTCACGTGATATTCAGTAACTGCACGTTTAGTTTTAACCACCAATGTATCAATCACAGCCCGTTGAAAACTTGCAGCAATGTTTGGATAATCAGCTTCTGTAGAATCCTTTATCGTCATTGCAACTTTAGTTTTCAGACCACTGAAGCTGAATTTTAAATCACCGCTATGAATCATCGGGCGCGGAAAATCATAAGCTTTGTCATCTCCCTCTTCTGCCATTTTCGCAAGCTTTGCACCACCTGGGTAAGGCAATCCCATCAACTTTGCAGTTTTATCAAATGCTTCACCAACTGCATCATCTAATGTATCACCCAGAATTTCATATTCCCCAAATGCCTTTACCAATACCAATTGTGAATGACCGCCAGAGACCAATAACGTCATAAAAGGATATTCAGGCACTTCATCTTCTAAATGCACGGCTTGTAAATGAGCCTCCATATGGTTCACGCCAAGCAAAGGTTTTTTCAAAGCATAACTTAAGCCTTCTGCATATAAAGCTCCTACCATCAAAGCGCCAATCAATCCTGGGCCTTCTGTAAAAGCAATACCATCAATATCGCTGTATTCTTTACCTGCTTCTTCCAAGGCTGCATCCACTAATAGCGGCAATTTACGGATATGATCACGCGATGCCAGTTCAGGCACAACGCCACCATATAAAGCATGCAACTCAATTTGTGAATAGATCTGATGAGCCACTAATTTTTGCTCACTATCATATAATGCAACCCCTGTTTCATCACAAGAGCTTTCAATTCCAAGTACTAACACTTTTACCTTCTATTTCTGATTCAATTAGCGAAATACGATGACTGCAATCCAAGTTACAAATGTTAAACTCATTGCCAACATTACAATCGCCGAGCCAATATCTTTAGCTTGCCCTGACAACGGATGATGTTCAGGACCTATACGATCAACAACAGCCTCAATGCCTGAGTTGATCAATTCTACAATCAAAACCAACCAATAGCTCCCAAACAACAAAGCGAACTCTAAACCTGATTTAGAAAGCCAAACCGCCAAAATTAAAATAACTGGCAGTAACAACAACTCCTGACGAAAAGCCTCTTCATACTTAAAAGCTGCTTTTAAACCTTTAATTGAATATTGAGTGGCATTCACCAATCTTCTCAATCCTGTTGCGCCAGGTTTATTCATCATGGCATTGGAACCTCAATTGATTCATTTTCAAAAATACCTGCACCATAATCATCCATCATGACCCAGCCAATAAATACAGCAATCACAATAATATAGAGCCATCCAAATGACTTCTTTTGCTTTTCTTCACGACGACGCATCCGATCTTTTATCCTATGACTTGAAAGATTAATCTAAGCATTGTAGCTTATTATTTAGTTTTCATTAAGTGCACGAAAGTGTATTATCACAACATTTTCACAGAAACTCCATAAAAGCTTACCTCTAAATTCTAACTAATTATTGAAGCTTTCACCTTTTAATATTGAATTACTATTGAAGGAAATTTTAACATTCATGAGTAAAACTCTCGTTATCGTAGAATCCCCGGCCAAAGCTAAAACGATTAATAAATACTTAGGCAAAGATTATAAAGTTCTTGCCTCCTTCGGCCATATTCGTGATTTAATTCCTAAGTCAGGTGCTGTCGACCCTGATCAAAACTTTGCTATGCATTATGAAGTTGTGGAAAGAAATCAAAAGCACATCAACGAGATTGTTAAAGAGATCAAAGATGCCGAAACACTATTGTTGGCAACGGATCCGGATCGCGAAGGCGAAGCAATTTCTTGGCACATTAAAGAATATTTAGAAGAAAAAGGTAAACTTAAAAATAAAAATGTAGCCCGTGTTGTCTTTCATGAAATTACTAAAAATGCCATTAAGGAAGCCATTGAACATCCACGTGATATTTCAATGGATATGGTTAACGCTCAACAAGCTCGTCGCGCATTAGATTATTTAGTTGGTTTTAATTTATCACCATTGTTATGGAAAAAAATTAGTCCTGGATTATCAGCAGGTAGAGTACAAACACCTGCACTTCGCATGATTTGTGAACGTGAAGATGAAATTGAAGCATTCAAACCAGAAGAATATTGGACAATTGAATCTCAACTAAAGCATAGTGAATCACAATTCAAAGGCCGCTTAACTGAATTTGATGGTGAAAAAGTTGAGCAATTTTCTTTTGTGAATGAGACAACTGCATTTGCTGCTAAAAATGCATTGATTCAAACCTTTGGAAAGCAAATCCCTGTTTATAATATTGATCGTAAACAACGCAAACGTAATCCAACTGCGCCCTTTACAACATCTACAATGCAACAAGAAGCTGCACGTAAACTAGGTTTTTCGACAACTCGTACAATGCGTACAGCGCAAACACTATACGAAGGGATAAACATTGGTTCAGAAACCATTGGTTTAATCACCTATATGCGTACAGACTCCGTAACATTAGCCAAAGAAGCTGTGGATGAAATCGCAGCATTTGTCAAAGGTCGCTATGGTGATGATTATCTACCAGAAGAACCTCGCGTTTATAAAACTAAATCTAAAAATGCTCAAGAGGCGCATGAAGCCATTCGCCCAACTTCAGCATTCCGTCATCCTGATGAATTAAAAAATTATTTATCTTCTGATCAGTTCCGCTTATATGAGTTAATTTGGAAACGCACAATCGCATCACAAATGGCTTCTGCCATTATGGATACCATTGCTGTTGATATGGGTCAAAAATCACTGCATACATTCAGAGCCAATGGTTCAACCATTCTCTTTCCTGGTTTCATCATCGTTTATACAGAAAGCTTTGATGATAAAAAAGATGATGCTGATGATGAAAAAATCCTGCCAAATATGAAAGTGGGTGATTTAATCAATATTGAAGATATCATAGCTACTCAGCATTTTACTGAGCCACCACCAAGGTTTTCTGAAGCTTCATTAGTTAAAGCGCTTGAAGAGCATGGTATTGGCCGCCCTTCTACTTACGCATCCATTATTTCCACATTGCAAAACCGTGAATATGTTACGGTCGATGCACGAAGATTCTTCCCAACAGATGTTGGACGTATTGTATCGCGTTTTCTAACCGAACACTTTACACGTTATGTGGAATATGATTTCACAGCAAAAATGGAAGATGACCTCGACGAAGTAGCAGATGGCAAATTAGCCTGGATTCCTTTGATGGAAGAATTTTGGTCACCTTTCCAACAACTTTGCAAAGAAAAAGAAGAGTCTGTCTCCCGCGCAGATGTTGCACAAGCCCGCGAACTTGGAATTGATCCTAAATCAGGTAAACCCGTTTCTGTGCGATTAGGTCGCTTCGGGCCATTTGCACAAATTGGTGATAAAGATGATGAAGATAAGCCAAAATTTGCCTCTCTTCGTAAAGATCAACGCATCAATACAATCACTTTGGAAGAAGCTTTAGAACTCTTCACGCTACCGCGTGATTTAGGCCGCACCGAAGACGATGAATTAATTCGTGCCAATATTGGTCGCTTTGGACCATACATTCAATATGGTAAAAAGTTTGTGTCATTGAAAGAAGATGATCCTTATACCGTTGAATTACCACGTGCTTTAGAAATCATTGAAGCACATAAAGCTGCAGAAGCTGCTAAATTTATCAAAGCATTTGAGGCTGAAGGTATTCAAGTATTGAATGGTCGTTGGGGACCTTATGTCACAGATGGCGAAAAAAATGCGCGAATCCCAAAAGATCGTGAGGATCCTGAGAATTTAACATTAGAAGAGTGCCAAGAATTGTTGGCAAAAGCACCTGCGAAAAAAGGTAAGAAAACTACCAAAAAAGCACCTGCTAAGAAAGCGACAACGAAAAAGGCAACCACCAAAAAAACAACTAAAAAAGATGCGGACACTTCTGAGGATAAACCTAAGAAAGCTGCAGCTAAAAAAGCACCTGCCAAGAAAGCTGCACCGAAAAAAACCGCAACCAAAAAAGTAGCGAGCGAATAAAATATGAGTGATTTAAAGAACACGAACATTTTAGTAGTGGATGATGAGGAAGATATTACCGACCTCATCAAAGATATTTTGGAAGATGAAGGCTTCACTGTACGCACAGCATCCAATGGCACTTCTGCACAAAAAGCCATTCAGGATAGCAAGCCTGACTTAATTTTATTGGATATTTGGATGCCAGATATCGATGGTATCTCTTTGATGAATGAATGGAAAAAGGCTTACCAAAGCTTACCCTTTTCCGTTGTCATGATGAGCGGTCATGGCACATTAGAACATGCCATTGAAGCCACAAAACTTGGTGCATTTGATTTCTTAGAAAAACCGCTAACATTAGCAAAATTAGTTGCTGTCGTGAAACGAGCACTCAAAGAACAAATTGTTCAACCAACATTGAAGCCTCAATCTTTAACACCGCAATTCACAATAGAGCCTGTAGGCAAAAGCCCATTAATGTCATCGCTTCGTACTAAAGCAAAGCAGATCGCAGAATCCGGCAATCGTACTGTTTTATTGAAGGGTGAATTAGGCTCAGGTAAACATCTCTTTGCCCACTATATTCATTCACTATCAGATCGAGCTCACAACCCTATTATTGCAGTCAATTTAGGGCAGTTAAATGAAGAAAACATAGAAGAAACATTACTTGGCAAAGAAGACGGCTCTTTAATTACCCAAGGCATTTTAGAACAAGCCAATGGTGGTAGTATTATTTTAGAAAATATTGCCCAACTAAGCTTAGAAGCACAGGATAAACTTGCAAATATCATCAATAATAATGAATATTTCCGTATCAATGGTAAAAATTTATTAGCCAAAGAGGTGCGTTTTATTGCCATTTCACGTGATGATCTTTCTGTACTTGTGGATGAAAAAGAGTTCAGTGAAGCACTTTATTATAAGCTCAATATCCTACCACTGGATATTCCATCACTTTCCGCACACCCTGAAGATGTACCAGATTTAATTGCATTCTATATTCATCATTTTGTAGAAGAAGAACATTTACAGTATCGTCATTTCCCAATTGCCGTACAAAATCGCCTACGCAATCATACTTGGCACGGCAATGTACAAGAACTCAAATCCATCGTTCAACAACTATTAGTTCTAGGCAAAAGTGAAGAAGTTACATTAAATGAAGTGAATGAATTGCTCACCAAAAAAAGCCAAACTCGTGTCATTTCTGAAGATTTATTACCACTAGATTTACCTCTACGCGAAGCACGTGAGCAATTTGAAAAAGCTTACTTATTAGCACAATTTAAATCTTGTGAAGGCAATATTGCTAAATTGGCTGACAAAGTAGGTATGGAACGCACAAATTTATATCGAAAATTGAAATCGTTAGACATTGACCCTAAAAAAATCTCATGAATATTCAAAATAATTTAAACCAAATCTTAGATCGAATTACCAATGCAGCACAAGCTTCAGGTAGGAATTCTGAAAATATTCTATTGCTATTGGCGACAAAAACTCAGCCAATTGAACGCATTCAAGAAGCAATTGATCTTGGTTTTGCTTTAATTGGTGAGAATCGCGCCCAAGAAGTGACGGATAAATTTCCCCACATTCAACGCTCAGATAAAGTTATTATGCCTTATCAACAGCACTTCATTGGCCATTTACAAACCAATAAAGTTCGTGCGATTTTCCCTTATGTGCAATGCATTCAATCTGTGGATCGTTCATCTTTGGCTGAAAAATTACATACTGAATGCGAAAAACACAATGAAACACGAGAAATATTCATTCAAGTAAATGTTTCCAAGGAAGAAAGTAAACAAGGTTTAGCAACTGATCAACTCTTCCCTTTCTTAGAATCTTTACAGCAATTTCCAACACTTGAAATCCGTGGATTTATGACCATTGGCTTAAATGCAGATGATGAAAAATCCGTTCGTGAAGGCTATGCTCATTTAAGAACCTTAAATGAACAAGCCATTACTCAAGGTTTAATACCAAATACAGCCACAGAATTATCTATGGGCATGAGCCACGATTTAGAATGGGCAATTGCTGAAGGTGCAACCATGATTCGCGTCGGTAGCGCGGTATTTGGCGCACGTCAATAATTTTTCTCAAATACTGCAAATAATTTTCATATTTTTACTTGAAATCCTAAAACCCTGCCCCATCTTAATAAACATTAGAAATTTACAGTTTATTTAAAGCATTTTTAGGAGCAACTGAATATGAGTAAAATTATTGGTATTGACTTGGGAACCACAAACTCTTGTGTGGCTGTAATGGATGGCGAGAAAGTTCGCGTAATCGAGAATGCAGAGGGTGATCGTACAACACCTTCCATCATCGCTTATACAGAAAGTGGTGAAATCTTGGTAGGTCAACCTGCTAAGCGCCAATCTGTCACAAACCCAAAAAACACTTTATTTGCAATCAAGCGTTTAATCGGCCGTAAGTTCGAAGACGCTGAAGTTAAAAAAGACATCGACTTAGTACCATACTCAATCATCAAAGCTGATAATGGCGATGCATGGGTGAGCGTATTGGGTGATAAAAAATTAGCACCACCAGAAGTTTCTGCTCGCGTTTTGATGAAAATGAAACAAACTGCTGAAGACTTCTTGGGTGAAAAAGTTACTGAAGCTGTAATCACAGTACCAGCTTACTTCAATGACTCACAACGTCAAGCAACAATCGATGCTGGCCGTATTGCTGGTTTAGAAGTTAAACGTATCATCAACGAACCAACAGCAGCAGCTTTGGCTTACGGTATGGATAAAGGCGCTAAGAAAGACGCTAAAATCGCTGTATATGATTTAGGTGGTGGTACATTCGACTTGTCTATCATTGAAATCGCTGATGTTGATGGCGAAAAACAATTCGAAGTATTGTCTACAAATGGTGATACTTTCTTGGGTGGTGAAGACTTCGATGCTGCAGTAATCGATTACTTAGTTAATGAGTTCCAAAAAGAACAAGGCATTGATTTACGTAACGATCCTTTAGCATTACAACGTTTAAAAGAAGCTGGTGAGAAAGCAAAAATTGAATTATCTTCAGCACAGCAAACTGAAATCAACTTACCTTACATCACTGCTGATAGCACTGGTCCAAAACACTTGAACATCAAGTTAACACGTGCAAAATTAGAATCTTTGGTAGAAGATTTAATCGAGCGTACTTTGGCACCATGTAAAGTTGCATTGAAAGATGCAGGTTTGACAGTTTCACAAATCGACGAAGTTATCTTAGTTGGTGGTCAAACTCGTATGCCTAAGGTTCAAGAAAAAGTTAAAGAATTCTTTGGTAAAGATCCTCGTAAAGACGTTAACCCTGATGAAGCAGTAGCATCTGGTGCTGCAGTTCAAGGTGGTGTTTTAGGTGGTCATGTTAAAGACGTATTATTATTAGACGTTACGCCATTATCATTAGGTATTGAAACAATGGGCGGTGTAATGACTAAATTGATCGATAAAAACACTACGATCCCAACTAAAGCAAGCCAAGTATTCTCTACTGCAACAGATAACCAACCAGCAGTAACGATTCATGTATTACAAGGTGAACGTCCTCAAGCTTCTCAAAACAAAACTTTGGGTCAGTTTGAATTATCAGACATTCCACCAGCACCACGTGGCGTACCACAAATCGAAGTAACTTTTGATATCGATGCGAACGGCGTCATCAACGTATCAGCAAAAGACAAGGCAACAAACAAAGAACAATCTATCGTGATCAAGTCTGACTCTGGTTTATCCCAAGAAGACATCGACAAAATGATCAAAGATGCTGAAATGAATGCAGAAGAAGATAAAAAGTTCCAAGAGTTAGTTGCAGCACGTAACTCCGCTGAGCAAATGATTCACATGTCAGAAAAATCTTTGAAAGATTTGGGTGAACAAGTTGATGCAAATGAAAGAGCAGCGATTGAATCAGCAATCTCTGAACTTCAAGAGGCTATCAAAGGTGATAACCTTGAAACAATTCAGAAGAAAACTGAAGCATTAACAGAAGCTGCTGGTAAAGTTGCTGAAAAAGCATATGCAGCACAGCAACAAGCAGGCGAAGCAGGTGCGGCACAAGGTCAGAATCCTGATAACAAACAAGATGATGTCGTGGATGCAGAATTCGAAGAAGTTAAAGATGATAAAAAATAATTTATCTCAATAACATCTCCAATGAAGCAATATCCCATCTTGGGATATTGCTTTCTTCAAGTTAGAAACTCATAACTTATGAGTAATCTTGCGAATTATTATTTATAAATTATTAGTTTTACAGCTTAAGGAAGTCTAAATATTATGTCACAACGCGATTATTATGAAATCTTAGGTGTTGCCAAGTCAGCAACACAAGACGAAATCAAAAAAGCTTATCGTCGAATGGCAAGCAAATATCATCCAGATAAAAATATTGGTAAAGAAGAAGAGGCAGAAAAGAAATTTAAAGAAGTTCAAAATGCTTATGAAATTCTATCTGATGAAGACAAACGCCGTATGTATGATCAATATGGTCATGATGCAGTGAATGGCCAAGGTGGTGCTGGCGGATTCGGCGGCGGTGGCTTTGGTGGATTCAGTGGCTTTGGTGATATGGATGATATCTTCTCCCAATTCTTTGGTGGTGCTGGTGGTGGACGCAGCTCTGGCCCACGTGCATACAAAGGTGATGATGTTGGCTATCAATTAGACATCACTTTAGAAGAAGCTGTATTTGGGACAACTTCACGCATTCAAACAAATATTCGTAGTACATGTGAACATTGTGATGGTAAAGGTGCTGAACCTGGCACTTCAATCACAACATGTGATACATGTCATGGCGCGGGTCAAGTTCGCCGTTCACAAGGCTTCTTCTCTGTTCAACAACCATGCCCCACTTGTCATGGTCGCGGTAAAATTATCAAGAATCCTTGTAAAGTTTGCCGTGGTTCAGGTACAGAATACAAAACACAAACATTGGAAGTTAAAATTCCAGCAGGTGTAGATACTGGCAATAATATTCGCTTAGAAGGTAAAGGTGAAGCGGGTGGCAATGGCGGTCCAAATGGTGATTTATATGTTCAAATCAATGTTCGTCCACATCAAATCTTCAAGCGTGATGGCCAAAACTTACACTGCATCGTACCAATTAGCTTTGTCACAGCAGCTTTAGGTGGCGAGATCGAAGTGCCAACCTTAGATGGCCGTGTAAGCCTTAAAATTCCTGCTGAAACACAAACTGGTCGAGTATTCCGCTTACGAGGTAAAGGCGTGAGATCCATTCGTGGTGATCATCAAGGCGATCTACTCTGCACAGTAAACATCGAAACACCTGTAAAATTAACCAATGAGCAGAAAGAGATCCTCAAACAATTTGGCGAAACATTGGGTGAAAAACATAACCCACAAGAAAAAGGTTGGTTAGATAGAGTTAAAGATTTCTTTGATGATGTTAAAAAAAAATAATTAATCTTTTAAAGCGCTAATAACAATCCCGATCTTTTAATCGGGATTTTTTATAATATATTGATTTAAAAAACTTGATAGGAGCTTTGAAACGATTTTACTATCAACGGATAATAATAACTATGACAAAACATATCTACTTTTTAGATTTTGAAAATCTACAATCAACTGAAGAAGAACTTACAGATTTAATAGATGACACATGTGAAATTTATCTTTTTCATGGCGCTCACCAAAACAACTTTCCACCCTTCTGGATCGATGTCAGTAGTCAGATCGGCAAGAGACTACACAGAATACAATTAAAAGAATCCGCGAATAATGCTTTAGATTTTTTCATCTCTTATTACATTGGCAAACTATCTAATGATGAAACATTACATTTTCATATTATTTCCAATGATAAAGGTTACGACCCTCTTATTGATCATTTAGTAGATTCAGGAAAAAAAATTGATCGCATTGCTCGTAAACACAATCAAACATTAACAAAAGCTAAAGCCATTATTCATCATGAGATTGATCCTGAATTGGTGAAATTGGCTAAAATAGCCTTATCCAAAAATAATCGCCCAAAGCACAAAGAAAAACTCATCAATCTAATCAAAAGTAGCGCAGTATTTGGCCGTTACGCCAATCATAACTTACCTGATATTATAAATTTCATAGAGCATTTAGAATCATTGGGATTTTTCACTATCACACAAACTCAAGTACGTTATGCCCTGCCTGTACAATCATCACCACAAGTTTCGCAATCTGTTAAGCAACAAATAACACAAGTTTTGTCACCCAAAATGACACAGCAAATTCAAAATATTTTTAGCAAGGCTAATCGCCCATCCAAAGAATCAAGTTTAAAATCTGTGATTGAGAGTTCAGTCATTACACAAAAAGATAATCTATCCAACCTCTCAACCAATGATGTCATTCAATATCTACAGCTCACCAAAACCATTTCGATTCATGCAGGTTCTGTCACATATCAGACGCCAATTTCAAAGCCTTTATTGAATCAGCATTATGAAAAGTGCCAGAAGATTTTAAATAAGATTAATGAACGTAGTCGCCCTACTACTGAAGAAAAATATATTGCTTCTATTAAATCTTGGGTAAAATGCACTAGCTCTGAAGCGGTAGATATTTACAAACTTCTGAAAAAGAACAACAAAATTATAAGGTAATTATGCAACATATATCCAATGACCCATTACATGGCAAAAAGCTCGTCAATATCCTTGAAGAACTCGTGGAATATTATAATGGCTTTGAAGCTTTGGGTGAACAGATCAATATTCGCTGTTTCACCCATGATCCTAGTATAAAATCATCACTTAAGTTTTTGCGCCAAACACCTTGGGCAAGAGAGAAAGTGGAAAATTTATATCGCTATATCCATAACAGAAAATATCTCGCCCATTAGGCAAGATATTGCAATTAACTCTTAGGAACAGCCCAATAGTTATTAGGGTTATTCTTGGATAAATATGCTTTAAATTCTTCTGAATTATAAGCCTCAATAATTGCTTTTGCCCACTCAGCATCTTTATTCTTTTCACGAACAACAACCTGTAAATATAAGTCAGGCAGCAATGCTTCATGTGCTAATGCTTTACTCGGATCCATTTTTCCCTGCCAAACAATACTGCCTGGGATCACAGCAAAATCAGCTTCTTCTAATACACGTGGAATTAATGTTGAATCAATCTCTTTAATCTCTAAATTATATGGATTGCTAACTACATCCAATTTAGAAGCTCTCATCAAATCCAATCCTTCAGTTAATTGAATCCAACCAATTTTTTGTAATAAACCATAAGCACGCGCTGCATTTGATGCATCCATCGGAATTAATACTGTCATTCCTTCTTTCACATTCTCAAGGGAATTAAAGCGCTTAGAAAACACAGCCGCTGGTACGGTTGGAATCTTTTGAATGGCAACTAAATCTGTACCACGCTGTTCATTAAATACTTTCATATAACCTGCATGTTGTGCAACCACAACATCTACACCATCTTCTAGCATCGCTATATTAGAGTCAAGTAACGATCTAAACTCAATATTTTCAACTTTATAACCTTTTTCCTCCAGAATCGGCGTAATAGCAACATCAAATAATTCATTATAAGGCCCTGCTGAAACCCCCATTTTAATAATCTTGTCTGATGCATCTTCCTTACTGCAACCCACCAATATGACGACTGAAACCAAAAGACCTAAAACAACTTTAATACTTGTTTTCATAATTTTTCTCTCAACTTTAAATACATACTATAAATACATGTTTAATATATTTTATAAATTAGTATTCATGAAGATGATATTGATGTCAATAGATCAACCTAAAAAGAAAAATAACAAATATTCGTATAACACGAGATAATTCTCGTCATATTAATCTGTTAAATTATCGTGGCTTTGTGATAGATATCAAACATTTTCAGCTTTCCCACCGTTATACTATTGTTATAAACAATTTTAAATAAGTTTGTTTTATCAATGATTAAGGAGATACAGATGTTAAAAGTAATGCAATCCCCTGGTAAATATATTCAAGGTCCTGATGCACTTCAACATTTAGCAGAACATGTTAAACCTTTAGCTCATCATGCTTTTGTCATCGCAGATCATTTTGTGTTTGGCTTAGTTGAAGAAACCATCACTAAAAGCTTTCAAACAGGTGATATAAAATTTAACGAAGCCATTTTCCAAGGTGAGTGCTCTCAAAAAGAGATTGATCGCTTGGGTGATCTTTTTAAAGAAAGCGGCGCAAAAATTGTTGTTGGCATTGGTGGGGGTAAAACATTAGATGCAGCCAAAGCTGTCGCATTTTATGCACATGTTCCCATTGTCATCGTACCAACCATTGCTTCAACAGACGCCCCTACAAGTGCATTATCTGTTATTTATACAGATAACGGCGAATTTGAAAGTTATCTCTTTTATCCTAAAAATCCCGATGTTGTTGTTATGGATACAACAATCATTGCCAACGCACCAGCACGTTTATTAGTAGCAGGTATGGGTGATGCTTTAGCTACATATTTTGAAGCTCGCGCTTGTGCAGAAGCTAATAAAACAACTATGGCAGGCGGATTCAGCACATTGGCAGCAAAGTCACTTGCAACTTTATGTTATGAAACATTATTATCTGAAGGATACAAAGCTAAATTAGCTGCTGAAGGTAAAGTTAGCACTAAAGCGTTAGAAAACATCATTGAAGCCAATACTTTACTCAGCGGCTTAGGCTTTGAAAGCGCAGGATTAGCAGCAGCACATGCAATTCATAATGGTTTCACAGCCATTGAAGAATGCCATGATATGTATCATGGCGAAAAAGTCGCATTCGGAACATTAGTACAATTAGTTTTAGAAAATGCACCATTAGATGAAATTGATGAAGTTTTAGATTTCTGCACCCAAGTTGGCCTACCGATTACAATTGCACAACTAGGTTTTGAAGATACTTCTCCTAATTATCATGAGAAATTAAAAGCAGCGGCAGAACTTAGCTGCGCAGAAGGAGAAACCATTCATAACATGCCATTTGCAGTCACAGCTCAAGATGTTTACGCTGCGATTATTACAGCAGATAAAATGGGAAGAGATTGGCTAAACGTATAATCAGCATTAGTCTTTTATAATTTTAAAATGCGCAATTCATTGCGCATTTTTCATATATTTAAATAATAATCTATTCATTATATAAAATTATTATGTATAAATTTAGAACAATATTACATATTTACTACAAATAATATCTATCTTTTGTTATCTTTGCCATGCAATTTTAACTACAGATGCTGTTAAATAAAATAATATCAATGAGTTAATGTTTAATGCAAATATATTTAACATCAAATATAGAGGATATTTTGTTATGGAAATGAAAGCCAAAAAAAATAAGCTTTTAGATACTTTGGAATGGCTGGGTAATGCGCTACCTCACCCTGTCATATTATTTGCAATATTAATTGCGGCCATTTTAATTGCTTCTGCATTAGGTGCTTTCTTTGGATTGAGTGTTGCAGATCCAAGACCAGAAGGAGCCCCCGGCCGAGTGCCTGGTGGAATTATTTATGCGCAAAGCTTATTGAATGCTGAAGGCATTCGTAAAATTCTATCCAATGTTGTTACAAACTTCACAAGCTTTGCACCATTGGGTACTGTGTTAGTTGCAATGCTAGGTGTTGGTATTGCTGATAAAGCAGGATTATTCTCTTCAGCAATGCGTTTAATCGTTTTAAAAGCTCCAACACAATTAACAACACCCGCAATCGTATTTGCAGGCGTAATGTCCAATACTGCGGGTGAATTGGGATATGTTGTATTAATCCCTTTAGCAGCCGTAATCTTCCACTCATTGGGCAGAAATCCATTAGCAGGTTTAGCTGCTGCCTTTGCAGGTGTTTCAGGCGGTTATTCAGCAAACTTATTATTGGGCACTGTTGATCCTTTGTTATCAGGCATTACACAAGAAGCTGCACGCATTGTTGACCCAACTTATATAGTAGGTGCGGAAGCTAACTGGTATTTCATGGCATTCAGCACATTCATCGTGACAGGATTGGGCTGGTTTGTAACAGCTAAAATCGTAGAGCCACAATTGGGGGCATACAACCAATCTGATATGAGCGAAGAAGAAAGCACGATGGTTTCATCGGCAGAAGTCACTTCATTAGAGAAAAAAGGATTGTTGTGGGCAGGTTTATCTTTCTTGATTTTATCCATGATCGTTGCAGTAACCATTATTCCTGCTGATGGTATTTTGCGTAACCAAACGACTGGTTTAGTTGCAAACTCACCTTTCTTTAAATCAATCGTTATTTTCATTTTCTTCTTCTTTGCTATTCCGGGGGCAGTTTATGGTTTTGTTACCAAAAATTTCACAAGCAGCAAAGATATCGTGAATGCAATGAGCGGATCAATGAGCGCCTTAGGTTTATACCTTGTGATCGTATTCTTCGCAGCACAGTTCATCGCATTCTTTAACTGGACCAACTTAGGTCAAATCATCGTTGTGCATGGCTCTAACTTTTTAA
>NZ_MVDO01000171.1 GCF_002006755.1 Wohlfahrtiimonas larvae
TTAGGTTTATACCTTGTGATCGTATTCTTCGCAGCACAGTTCATCGCATTCTTTAACTGGACCAACTTAGGTCAAATCATCGTTGTGCATGGCTCTAACTTTTTAACAAGCATCAAGATTAACAGCATGTTGTTATTCATTGGTTTCATTTTGATCTGTGCATTCATCAACTTAATGATGAGTTCAGCCTCAGCACAATGGGCTGTTACAGCACCAATCTTCGTTCCAATGTTAATGTTGGCAGGTTATGCACCTGAAACAATTCAAGCAGCTTATAGAATTGGTGACTCTGCGACCAATATCATCACACCGATGATGAGCTACTTTGGTTTAATCGTTGCAATGGCGATCAAATATAAGAAAGATGCTGGGATCGGTACTATTCTCGCAATGATGGTGCCATATTCTGTCATCTTCTTAGCAGCTTGGACAATCATCTTCTGTATATGGGTATTTGTATTAGGTATTCCAGTGGGACCTGGCTCTGCAACTTACTTCTCACCCGCAACTGGGCAATAATCCATACCAATTTAGATGAAAGATTTATTTTAGCGTGCCCCATGAATTCATTGGGCACGCTTTTTTATTAGATTAGATTTGTATCATAATCAAATGCCATGAAAGAGTCAGTACCTTCTTGATCCAATAATGCTCGTAATTCTGCACCCACTTTCACATGCTCAGGATGAATTAGATATTCATCACGTTCTTTAGCATTATTAAATTCCATATAAAAGGCATAATCAAAACCTTTATGGCGCTCTATAGAGCCATTGTATTTACCATAATCAAATGATTGCATTGTGGGCAATACAGTAACCAATGCACCAATTTTTTGAAAGATATTTTCAATATCTTCGACTGTTACGTCTTTTGCAAATCTTACCAATACAATATGCTTAATCATACCTTGTTATCCTCATTCTTGATTCAATCCAAAACTATGAGGATACCCTATTCATACATTTTAATGATAACTAAACGCCAATATTTTTATCGGAGCTATCTCCTACTATCGATGTACTGACGGTATGTTCCTGCTGAATCACTCTTTGAGCCTCTGGATTATCGTCTGTATATAACAGCTTCAAACCACAGACACCAGCAATGATCAATGCTAAACTAACTAAGCGCTTAATGTCTTTTGATTCATTGAAAAACATAATATTGATGGCCACAGCTGCTGCCGTACCAACACCCGTTAGAACAGTATAAGCAATGCTTACGGGTAAATATTGGAATGAAAAATATAGAGCAACAAATGATCCTGCTAGACCACCGAAATATAAAATGGTGTTTGCAATCGTTTTGCCGCGGCTATATAAGCTCAGGCCAAAGATACCGACCATTTCAGCTGCAATGGCTAAGGCAACTAAGCCCCAGCCGATCATACTTTGATAATTATCCATGGCTTTCCTCCTCATCTGATGATGGATCAGATAAGTTCAAACCAATCACACCAATCAAAATCAAAGCCATACAAGCCATCATTCCAATGGAAATGCTAGTTCCAAGTAAAAATGTATCCATTAAAATAGTGCCAATAGTTCCTGTTGCGGCAAACACAGCATAAACTGTACCTGCAGCTAAATATTGACAAGCTTTAGCTAAGAAATTGAGATCTAGTACGATAAATCCAATCACAATCGCCCATTCCATAAGTGTATGAGCACGATTAAACCCATATAACCAAATGAGCTCAAAAACACTTGTGAGCCCAACGTATATCCAAGCTTTATTAAACATGATTTCCTCTATCTTTCTATAATTTAAATAATATTGTTTGAGTTAAATGAAAGATAGAAACGCTAATAGAGTAGCAATAAGAATTGTGAAGTTAAAAAATGTGAGGTGTTATCTTTATGTATAACAAGCATAGAATAATCAGTAGTGGAACACATAAATATCTTAACCATCTCCCTTATATAGGTCAATGCTTATATTCCAATATATTATATTAAATCATAACTCATTGTTATCT
>NZ_MVDO01000172.1 GCF_002006755.1 Wohlfahrtiimonas larvae
AAATGAGCTCAAAAACACTTGTGAGCCCAACGTATATCCAAGCTTTATTAAACATGATTTCCTCTATCTTTCTATAATTTAAATAATATTGTTTGAGTTAAATGAAAGATAGAAACGCTAATAGAGTAGCAATAAGAATTGTGAAGTTAAAAAATGTGAGGTGTTATCTTTATGTATAACAAGCATAGAATAATCAGTAGTGGAACACATAAATATCTTAACCATCTCCCTTATATAGGTCAATGCTTATATTCCAATATATTATATTAAATCATAACTCATTGTTATCTTCCGCGAGCAGTTAATGTTGCGCCAATTGAAGCAATGATAATGGCAGCCAATCCACTCCATTGTATGACAAACAAATGTTCGCCTAAAAATATAATGCCAAAAAGCGCACCAACAGCGGGTTCTGCGCTGCTTAACATGCCGTAAGTTTTAGAGGGAATATGTGTCATTGCAATTAATTCAAGTGCAAATGGAATGGCTGACGATAATAATGCAACAATCAAACCATACATTAAGATCGTTGGCGTAAATAAGTTAGCCCCCTCCGTAATAATACCAATAGGCGCGAATAAAATAGCGCCCACAATCATTCCTGCCGAAACTATTGGCAAACCATAATCCTTACCAACTTTTCTACCAAAAATGATATAAATTGCCCACCAAAAACCTGCAACTAAGGCAAACAATACACCTTTGAAATTCACATTATTCACTTCATCACCAATTGGCAATAGAAGAATCAAACCTAAAATAACCAATGCAATCCAAATAAAATCAATCGGACGGCGAGAATAAAAAAGAGCCACTGATAAAGGTCCAGTAAATTCTAGGCCAACAGCAATCCCTATCGGAATCTCTTTCAGCGCCTTATAAAAGAAAAAATTCATTGCACCTAATGCCAACCCATAGATGATAAAGTTTCGGACATTACCCTTTTTAAAATCTATTCGCCATGGACGAAAAACCACCAATAAAATAATTGCAGCAAAACCTAAGCGCATAGAAGTTGCACCTTCTGCTCCAATTAATTCAAATAGTTTTTTAGCAAATACTGCACCTGATTGAACCGCTAAAACTGCCAATAAAAATACAGCAACCGCCCAAGGTGCGAAAGAATCTTTGTTTTCCATATACAGCAACTTATAAATAATAAAACCGACCGTACAAAGTACTATTTAACGTTTGGAATAGCAACTTCTAACAGGCTTAAAAACGGTTGATTAGCATCAAACCAACGCATAGGTTGTGGCAAAAGTGGCGAACCAAATTCAAGCTCATCATCTAAATGAATATACAGCCGTGAATTTAATTCATCTAACTGTACAATATCATCAACAGGCAACCTATCACCTTTTAAAATTCTAATCTTTGTACGCAATAGTTTTTCATATGCCTGTTGATATTGAGCTTGCTTTAAATATTCATAGGGCGATATTAAATATACATTAAAAGGTACGCCTTCTATATATGGCACAATCTTTTGAAATGATTCGACTGTAATATTTTCTTGTATTAATAAATCCTCATAGCGTTGATAATACTCATATAAGCGGTTAGCAACATCATTTTCAGCAGCTAAGGCTATAGCATCATCATGCACTAGATCCATCAATCTAGACTTATAATCTTGATATAAATATAAATTATTTTGCGTTGTAATTTTTGCTTGCCACCTCAATGATTGCTGAAGCTTTAATCTAAAACGTTCAATATCCTGCGAATAAAGCTTTGTTAAAAATGGATCTCCTGCATCTAGTAATTGTTGATCTAATAATGCATTAATCGTTTGATTAAGTGCTTGCTGAATATTGAGTTGTAACAATGGCATTGTCAATGCACCATGATGTTCTATATTGGCAAAAAAGTTAATTCTTGATAATCTTTCAATTGCCTTTGTTCGATCACCATAATAGAGCTCCAATACTGCATTTGCAGCATCTAAATCTAACAGTCTTATCACGCTTGCCATATCTGGATAGGCAGATGATGCAAAACTATACGGATGAAAATACCCTACCGATTTATCTATATACTTAGAAATATCCTCATAACGCTGTTGTAGTTCTTTATTTTTATCATTTAATACTCTAATTTGCGTTTCATCAGCAATCGTTTTTTGAATACAATCATGATCATTATAACGATTACATCGATTAATACTTTTTCGACTATTTTCTGCAATAAAAGGATGGTAAAAATTTAATAATGCTTCATTATCCTGAAGATATAGGGAAATACGCTCTGCCTTTTTTTGCATCCCCCAAATATCTAACACCCCACTCTGCATCTCTTGACCTAATGCATAATTAGCCTGCACAACTTTCCGTCCAATGTCATAAAAATTAGACTTAGGGTAATTCAATCCCACACCCCAAATGTACAAATTTTGCTCAAGTTTATCCAAAGATAGTGGCTGAATATCATAAAAATCCTTCACTTCTTGCGATAAATTTTGCATAGTGTTCGACTCATCTTTTGCAACTACAAAACTATTAAATGCAAGTAGAATGAACATTATAAGCATTGAGTATTTCATATTTATTTACCTTTAGCCTTACACCTAAATAAATGCTATTTGTAATATACCTAAAAGCTATAGTATTTCTAATATCGCCTAACAGCTATGAAAAATATAAATATCATGTAAAATAACAATCATTATCATTCGTGCATGAGTTTCATTTATGAAGGACGTTTTCTAGCATGAGAAAATGGCATCTTTTTCTCATACTCTTTATTTTAGCTATAGTTTCTCTATTTGTTGGTAACACAAATATTTCTGTTAGTGAAGTATTGCGTTTTGAATTAACCGAAAGACAGCTACAAGTTATTTGGGTCAGTCGAGTACCACGTTTGATTACTATATTAATAGCAGGTGCTAGTCTGAGCATTGCCGGCTTGATTATGCAAAAATTAAGCCAAAATCCATTTGTTTCACCAACAACAGCAGGAACAATGGAATCAGCTAAATTAGGGATTTTAATCGCAATTCTTCTATTCTCCAGCTCTGGCATGCTCATCAAAATGAGCTTAGCATTTATATTCTCATTAGCAGGTACTTTCATTTTTATGAAAATACTCAACCATATTCGCTATAAAGATGCTGTTTTTGTGCCATTAGTTGGTTTAATGTTTGGGGGCATTATTAGCTCTATCGCAACATTTATCGCTTATAAATATGATTTAATACAAAACATTTCATCATGGTTAATGGGTGATTTTTCTATGGTAATGTCTGGGCGCTATGAGTTGATGTACATCTCTATCCCTTTAATGATTGTTGCTTATCTTTATGCTAATCAATTTGCTATTGCAGGTATGGGGGAAGATTTTGCTAAAAACTTAGGTTTAAAATATAAACAAGTCATTAACATTGGCTTAGCCATTGTCGCTATGATTACAGCATGCGTCATTCTGACCGTTGGTATGATTCCATTTCTGGGCTTAATTGTCCCGAATATTGTTTCTATCTATCGTGGTGATAATCTACGTGATACATTGCCATACACTGCCTTATTGGGTGCCATTATTATTTTAGTATGTGACATCTTAGGCCGTATTGTAATTGCGCCTGCCGAAATTCCCATCAGTGTCACTATTGGTATTTTAGGCAGCACATTATTTGTTTGGTTACTCTTTAAAAAGGCATCGACAACATGAGTAATCGCACAAAATTATTAATCCTATTTATACTAACCATCGCAAGTATCCTATTTTTCTTATTATTTAAATTAGGACTTCATTGGGAATATCTCTTAACAAGTTGGGATCAATTTACCGATGACGTTGCTTATGCATTTAGAAATCGTAGCAATAAAATCTTGGCAATGACTATTGCAGGCACTGCAATTGCATTTTCAACTGTGATTTTTCAAACCGTTACACACAATAGAATATTAACGCCAAGTATCATTGGATTAGATTGGCTATTCCTATTAGTGCAAACTTTACTGATTTTCTTCTTAGGTGGTAAAAATTATGCCATGATCAGTAACGAATGGATGTTTTTGATTTCTATTGGAACATTGGTAGCATTCTCCATTATTTTATTTAAAATCATGCTTGGCAAAGAAGGTCGATCTGTCTATTTCCTCTTGCTTATGGGCATCATTATGGGGGCATTATTTAATAGTTTATCCACATTCATGCAAGTACTGATCGACCCTAATGAATTCTTATTAGCGCAAGATAAAATGTTTGCAAGCTTCAATAATGTGCAAGTCAAACTATTATGGTGGGCCTTAGGTATTCTTATTGCGACAATTGCTATATTTTTCCCTCTTATTCGTTACCTAGATGTGCTCTCATTAGGTAGAGATCAATCTGTCAAT
>NZ_MVDO01000173.1 GCF_002006755.1 Wohlfahrtiimonas larvae
ATTCATGCAAGTACTGATCGACCCTAATGAATTCTTATTAGCGCAAGATAAAATGTTTGCAAGCTTCAATAATGTGCAAGTCAAACTATTATGGTGGGCCTTAGGTATTCTTATTGCGACAATTGCTATATTTTTCCCTCTTATTCGTTACCTAGATGTGCTCTCATTAGGTAGAGATCAATCTGTCAATTTAGGTATTTCTTACCAAAGAGTTGTCCAAATCACATTAATTATCGTTGCAATATTAACTGCTTTATCCACTGCACTTGTGGGGCCCATCACTTTTTTAGGCCTTTTAGTGGTTAATGTTACTTACGAGATTTTTAAAACTTATAAACATTCTATTCTCATTACTGGCTCTATCTTTGTCAGCATTATCTCATTGGCAATTGGTCAGTTAATTGTAGAACGAGTCTTTACCTTCTCCACCACTTTATCTGTCATTATTAACTTTATTGGTGGAATTTACTTTATCTATTTACTATTAAGAGGAAGCAAATAATGGTAGAAGTTAAAAATGTTTCCAAAGCTTATGGTCAACGAAAGGTTGTTGACGATGTTTCAATTAAAATTCCATCTAATAAAATTACCTCTTTAATTGGTCCTAATGGTGCAGGTAAAAGTACATTACTAGCTATGATGAGCCGATTGTCTACACCTGATCATGGCGAAATCATCATTGATGGTCAAAATATTAAAGAATGGAACAATGATCTGTTGGCACAAAAAATATCAATTCTTAAACAAGCCAATCATCTAAATCTACGTATTACAGTCAAAGAATTAGTTGCCTTTGGTCGATTCCCTTATTGTAAAGGCAGATTAACCCCTGAAGATCAACACTATATTGATCAAGCCATTGAATATATGGGTTTAACACAATTACAAGATAAGTATATCGGTGAATTGAGCGGTGGACAAAGACAATGCGCCTTCATTGCCATGGTCGTTGCTCAAAATACTGATGTTATATTTTTAGATGAACCTCTCAATAATTTAGACATGAAGCACTCTGTTGAAATTATGAAGGTATTACAAAAATTAGTGCGCGAAAAGAATAAAACGATTGTTGTTGTTATTCATGACATCAACTTTGCATCGTGTTATTCCGATCACATAATAGCCCTCAAGAATGGCGCACTGGTTCATGAGGGAGAAACAGGGAAAATTATCGATTCTCATATCTTAAAAGATATTTATGATATGGAAATTCCGATACAGTTAATCAATGAACAGCGCATTTGCGTTTATTTTTCTTAAGCCCTAAAACGAAGGAGTTATGAATGAAGTCATTTAAAAAAGCAGCGTTAGCTTCTGCACTAGTTTTATTAGTTGCAGCTTGTGGCAATGATGAACCTAAAACAACGGCTCAAACAACTCAACCTGCACCAACGCCTACAGAAACAGCACCGACTCAAAATACACCTGCAACTCAACCAGAAGTTGCTCAGACTGCGCCTGCACCTGCTGAAATGACTATCAAACACGCTTCAGGTGAAACCAAAGTTAAGATGAATCCTCAACGCATCATTCCTTTTGATCTTGGCTCATTAGATACCTTAGAAGCTTTAGGTGTAGATGTTTTAGGTATTCCAAAAGCAAATATTCCAACTTATCTCTCTCAATATAAAGATGATAAATACACAAACTTTGGTGGTTTAAAAGAGCCTGATTTTGAAACAATCTACAAAGCGAAACCAGATTTTATTATCATTTCAGCACGCCAAGCAAACGTTTACGATAAATTAACTGAAATCGCACCAACCATTAATTACAATATTGATCTCAATAATTACATGCCTTCACTAGAAGATCATGTCTTAACTTTAGGTAAACTCTTTAACAAAGAGGATGTTGCTAAAGCTCAATTAGATCAACTGAAAAAAGAAGTTTCGGAAATCAAAGCTAAAACAGAAAACATGTCTGAAAAAGCATTGATTCTTTTAGCTAATGATGGAAAAGTCAGTGCTTATGGACCTGGCTCACGTTTTGGATTCATCCATGATACTTTAGGCTTTAAACCTGCGGATGACTCTATCGCAGTATCTACACATGGCCAAAGCATTTCCTTTGAATATGTCATGAATTTAGATCCTGATTATATCTTTGTCATTGATCGCAGTGCTGTTGTAGGTAACAGTGACACAGCTGCAAAAGAATTGATTGAAAATGATTTAGTTAAACATACTAAAGCATTTCAAAATGGCAAAATTGTTTACTTAGATCCTAACGTTTGGTACTTATCTGGTGGCGGATTAAAATCAACTCAGCTTATGATTGATGACGTACAAAAAGCACTAGGACAATAACTCTCAAATAATCATTTAACCCCCGAATAAAATTCTCAATCGGGGGTTAAATTTTTAGAGCACATCAACTTGTTCTAAAATAGACTCTGTTGATAAAACTGAACTGTATCTAACTTTTGCACATAACATAGTTGTTTTAGCTTCAATAGACATTTGTAAAAGAGCTTTAGTGTCTGGGCTTGTTGTTGATGCTATGCGCTTATACAACTGATTGATCTCATTCACTTCTTTGAATGAGTTTTTCAATACATTATAATCATCTCTCGATAATGACTTTAATGCTTCTAATTCATCCACACATTTATTTAATACCATTCGACTCTGATAGTTATTTGATTTCTCAGTAAAAGTGCCTGTATAACTATTCTCATCATTTTGGATAGATGATGTTGAAGTACATCCTGCCGCAATCATGCTAGCCATAATAACGCCTAATTTTAATATTTTATTTTTACATTCAAAAATCATAATTTTACCTAAGAGTATTAAAAAAATGCCACAAACAGATTCAAATATTCTAAACTAGATTAAAAAAACTATCCATATTTTAAATATTTAAGTGCTTATCATTAAATACAACCTACTTGATATTCTTGTGTTTCTGACATAATGCATTTTTTCTGTTGAGTTTTTGAATTAATCAAATCTTTTGTTAAATTTTGAGTTTTCTGATTCTTCCAACGTACAGCTTCTAACTGTGATCTTAATGAATCAACTTCTTCATTTTTAGCTTTGACTTCATCATAGAGCTTTTCATAATTTTCAGATTGTGTACGCATTTCTTTGTGCAGCTCTTCAATCTCTTGATACGCTTTTGTCAAAAACTTCTGTGCTGTTTGATTAGTTTCTCCTGTTGCCTTAAGATGCTCTTTTTTAATATCTAACTCCAATTGAGCCAATTTATCTTCCAACACTGCTTTATCAGTGGTAATTTTCGTTAAAGCATCATCTTTTTCTTTAAGTGAAAGATTGGCTTCATCCAATCGCTGATTAGCCTCTGATAATAATAACTGCACCTGATCATAATTTTTTTGATGAGATTTTAACTTACGATTAGTATTCATGAGTTCTAACTTTTGATTCTCTAATTCTTTATGTAATTTTTTCAACTGATATTTATCTAAAGAAATGGCTGTTAACTGTTTTTGCAACTGAACCATCTGAATCTCTATGGATTTCTTAGTTTGCTCTGATTTTTCCAATGCATTTATTTTACTAGCAATTTCTAATTCAGATTTCTGAATTTCTTGTTTCATTTCAGCTAACTTATGATCATAATCTAAACTTTGTAATGCTTTTTGT
>NZ_MVDO01000174.1 GCF_002006755.1 Wohlfahrtiimonas larvae
CCTATCCTGTCAACACTAACGCATGCCTAAGTTTTGAGCAACCACCAAAAAGAGCGAAACACAAACAATAAAATCAAATAAAAACAAAAAGATAATAAGCAAAACTTTTTTGAAATTATTTTAAAAAGATGAAAATAGTTATGATTAACTATTGCTGACCACTGAAAACACACACCATCAAACATTATCCTCTATCAAAAATAAAAGGCCTTCGATTCAATGAAAGGCCTTATAGATATATACATTAGAAAAGAATAATCATGACTCTTTCTTTAATGCTTTTTGTTCCTCTATTGTTAAGGCAATATTATTGCGAAGATAAATAGGCGAAACCTGATCTGCGTCCAAAGCCATACCATCCTCAAAGTCATCTATTGCTAGCAATGCAATATCACCAGCTCTTGGATAAACATTCTTTTCAATAAATTCTGGTTTCAATGCTTCAACCCAATTAGGTACAACATTCCAACCATCACCAGCACCAACAATATTTGCTAAACCAACAATGCCCGCAAAGTTAGGGATCTCCTGAATATTTGTCACTTGTTCAGGCAAAACCGTCATCACTTCTTTATCTTCTAAGCGATAAACACCCCAATAAACTTCTTTCATTTTGGCATCTAGCATTACTAATACAGTACGCTCAGGATGAGTATCTAAAACTTGCTGCGCCATTGCCTTCAATGTAGAAACAGGTACAACAGGAATATCTAAACCTGCCCCCATGCCTTGTACAAAAGCACAAGCAACACGCAAACCAGCAAAACTTCCAGGACCTGCACCAAATGCCAATCCTGTTAAGTCATTAACATCAATTTCAGCAGCTTTCATTACTTCATCAACCATTGGCTTTAATAACTCAATATGTTTACGAGGCGCAACCAAGTATCGTTCGATGAGTTCACCATCTAAATACAGTGCTGCCGAACAAGCTTCTGTAGATGTATCTATTGCTAAAATTTTCACGCCTGCTCATCCATAGTGTAAATATCACCACAATATGGGCATGTCACAGAACCATTCTCATTCAGCGCTAAATAAACTCTTGGATGCAAATTCCAAACATCAACATTTTCAGGTGGACAGCAAACAATCACTTCTCTATCTTCTACTTTGTGAGTAACAGGATGAGCATTCATTAAATTTTCCCTCTACTAATTTGAATTAACGAGAAATCGGTTTATATTTCAAACGGTGTGGTTGATCAGCATCCATTCCTAAACGACGTTTACGATCAACTTCATAATCTGCATAGTTACCTTGGAACCACTCTACATGTGAGTTACCTTCAAATGCCAAAATATGAGTTGCTACACGATCCAAGAACCAACGGTCATGCGAAATCACAACAACACAGCCTGCAAATGCTAAAATTGCATCTTCCAAAGCACGTAGTGTTTCAACATCTAAGTCATTCGTTGGTTCATCCAGCAAGATTACATTACCGCCTGAACGAAGTACTTTTGCTAAATGGACACGGTTACGCTCACCACCTGACAAATCTTTGATAAATTTCTGTTGATCTGAACCTTTAAAGTTAAAGCGACCACAATATGCACGTGATGGAATTTCATAAGTACCTACACGAATAATATCTTGTCCTTCAGAAATCTCTTCCCAAACAGTTTTACTACCATCCAAAGTGTCACGACTTTGATCAACATACGCTAATTTTACAGTATCACCAACACGGAACGTCCCTTGATCTGGCTCCAAATGACCTGTCATCAACTTAAATAGTGTTGATTTACCTGCACCGTTTGGACCAATTACGCCAACAATACCACCCCGCGGTAAATTAAAACTCAAATTTTCATACAACAGTTTATCACCAAATGCTTTGGCAACATCTGTTGCTTCAATCACAAGCTCACCTAAACGTGGGCCTGCTGGAATATAAATTTCCATTGTTTCGTTACGTTTTTGGAATTCTTGGCTTTCCAACTCTTCAAAGCGCTGAATACGTGCTTTAGATTTAGCTTGACGACCTTTAGCATTTTGACGAACCCATTCCAACTCTTGTTTTAATGTTTTCGCAAATGCTTCTTCTTGTTTCTGCTCAGTTTCTAAACGTTTATTTTTTTGCTCTAACCAGTTAGAGTAGTTACCTTCCCATGGAATACCGTGTCCACGATCGAGCTCTAAAATCCAACCTGCCACGTTATCCAAGAAGTAACGGTCATGCGTTACTGCAACAACTGTACCAGGATAATCGTGTAAGAAACGCTCCAACCATGCAACTGATTCAGCATCCAAGTGGTTCGTAGGTTCGTCTAATAACAACATATCAGGCTTAGACAATAATAGTTTACACAAAGCAACACGACGTTTTTCACCACCAGATAAGACTTTAACATCTGCATCCATTGGCGGTAAGCGCAAAGCATCTGCTGCGATTTCTAATTGACGATCCAAGGCATGACCATCAACTGTACTCAAGAAAGATTCCAATTCAGCTTGCTTAGAAGCCAATGCATCAAAATCTGCATCAGGTTCAGCGTATGCAGCATATACTTTATCTAACTCTGCCAATGCTTCTTTAATTGGGCCCAAGGCTTGTTCTAAATTACCACGAACATCTAAAGTTTCATCTAATTGTGGCTCCTGAGCTAAGTAACCAATTTTAATACCAGTTTGAGCACGAGCTTCACCTTGAATCTCTTTATCAACACCTGCCATAATTTTTAGCAGCGTCGACTTACCCGCACCATTTAAACCCAAAATACCGATTTTCGCTCCTGGGAAAAAAGAGAGTGAAATATTCTTCAAGATTTCCCTTTTTGGTGGAACGATCTTGCTTACTCGGTTCATAGTATAGATAAACTGCGCCATACTGATTATATTCCTTAGTATTAAGATGAAAAATGAAGTCATTTTACCCTATTCGATTTGAAAACGCTTGTTTTCGATTACAAATCTCAAATCTCCCTCTATTCTCAACAATTCCAAGGTTTACATTCCTCATTATTCCAAGTTTAACATGGCTATTTATTGGGAAAAATGATAAAAGTAAACTATATAATTTATGAAAAACATTTTAATAATCACTGATTTGAATTTTAGAGGTGCATTTATGAACTCGCCACATAATAACAAGGCTAAAACCGGCATTATCATAGCCGCAATTGCTATCATTGCAGGCATTGGTTGGTATTTTACTCGCGATAATTTAGAAGGTATTACCGTCAGCAATGGTCGTATAGAAGTCACACCTTTAGATATTTCAACTAAACTTCCTGGCCGCATTGATACCATTTTAGCTGATGAAGGTGATTATGTAGATAAGGGCCAAGTACTTGCCATCATGCAATTAGATTCTTTAGAAGCACAACTCAATGAAGCAAAAGCCTATCATCAACAAGCTATTCACCAAGCTAATAGTGCTAAATCTATCATCGCAGCAAGAGAAAGTGATAAAGCGGCTGCGCAATCTGCAGTTTCAGCTAAAGAAAGCCAACTATATGCTGCTGATCGAAAATTCCAAAGAATCAAAACACTAACAGCTAAAGGTGCAGCTACAGAACAAGATTTGGATGATCAGGAAGCATATACCAAAGTTTTACACGCAGAGATAGAAACGGCAGAAGCTAAAGTACAAGCCGCCCAAGCAGCAATCGATGCAGCAAAAGCTCAGCATATTGCAACTGAATCTCAAGTCATAGCAGCTCAGGCAACCATTGATCGAATTCAAGCTGATATTAAAGATGCAAACTTAATTGCCCCTGTTAAAGGCAGAATCCAATATAGAATTGCAGAGCCTGGTGAAGTCTTGGGAGCTGGAGGTAAAGTTTTAAACTTATTAGATCTATCCAAAGTTCACATGACATTTTTCCTGCCCACGCAAGCAATAACAGGACTCGTAGCAGGTGAAAAAGATGGCTCTGAAGTTCGCATTATTTTAGATGGCGCACCTGATTATGTCATTCCTGCACGCATCACTTTCATCTCAGCAGAAGCACAATTTACACCCAAAACAGTACAAACTGAAGATGAACGTCAAAAACTAATGTACCGCGTGAAAGCAAAATTTGATCCTGCTTTATTAGAAAAATATCAAAAATATATTAAAACTGGTGTCACAGGTGAAGCTTACATCAAAACAGACAAAGATATGGCATGGCCAAATCGTTTTGATATTAAATTACTGGAAGATCCTTCTGCTGAATAACGAACGGAAGGAGATCACATGAAACATCAATTCGTTGTATCTATCAGCGATCTTTCACTCAAATACGGTGAAATCAAAGCACTTGATTATTTATCCATTAATATTCCCACAAATATTGTTGTGGGTTTGATTGGCCCTGATGGCGTTGGAAAGTCCAGCCTATTATCATTAATATCTGGTGCTCGTGCGATTCAATCAGGTGAAGTTATCGTACTCAATGGTAATATGCGTGAAAAATCTGTGCGTGATGAAATTTGTCCACGTATTGCCTATATGCCTCAGGGATTAGGAAAAAATCTATACCCAACATTATCTGTTGAAGAAAATCTACAATTCTTTGGTCGTTTGTTTGGTCATGATGAATATGAACGTAGGCAACGCATCGATAACCTCACTAAAAGCACAGGTTTATATCCATTCTTAGATCGCCCTGCCGGTAAATTATCTGGCGGTATGAAGCAAAAATTGGGTTTATGCTGTGCTTTGATTCATGATCCTGATCTTTTAATTTTGGATGAACCCACCACAGGCGTTGATCCATTAGCCCGTGCACAATTTTGGGATTTGATTGATCGCATTCGTGTAGAGCGCCCACAAATGAGCGTAATCGTCGCGACAGCTTATATGGATGAAGCAGAACGATTTGATTGGCTGATTGCTATGGATGATGGCAAAATTTTAGATACAGGCACACCCAAAGAGCTCTTACAAAAAACCGATAGTGATAATTTAGAAAGTGCTTTCATCAAATTATTACCCAAAGAAAAGCGTGAAAACTTTGAGCCTGTAACAGTACCCCCCTTACATTTAGATCAAAACTCATCCATTGCTATCAAAGCTGAAGGCTTAACTATGCGCTTTGGTAATTTCACTGCTGTAGATAATGTCAGCTTTGAAATCCATAAAGGTGAAATCTTTGGATTCTTAGGCTCTAACGGTTGTGGTAAATCCACCACGATGAAAATGCTCACAGGTTTATTGCCTGCAACTGAAGGCCAAGCTTGGCTTTTTGGTAAAGAGATTAATCCCAAAGATTTGGATACACGCCGCCGCGTTGGCTATATGTCCCAAGCATTCTCTTTGTA
>NZ_MVDO01000175.1 GCF_002006755.1 Wohlfahrtiimonas larvae
AGATAATGTCAGCTTTGAAATCCATAAAGGTGAAATCTTTGGATTCTTAGGCTCTAACGGTTGTGGTAAATCCACCACGATGAAAATGCTCACAGGTTTATTGCCTGCAACTGAAGGCCAAGCTTGGCTTTTTGGTAAAGAGATTAATCCCAAAGATTTGGATACACGCCGCCGCGTTGGCTATATGTCCCAAGCATTCTCTTTGTATAGTGAATTAACGGTATTACAAAACTTAGAATTACACGCACGTTTATTCCATGTGCCTGAAAATGAAATCAATGCGCGCGTCAATGAAATGGTTGCACGCTTTGAATTGAAAGATGTATTACACGCTTTACCGGATGATATTCCACTCGGTATGCGCCAACGGTTATCTTTAGCAGTTGCCATGGTGCATAAACCTGAATTGTTAATTTTGGATGAGCCAACATCAGGTGTTGATCCTGTTGCTCGTGATAATTTTTGGCGGTTATTGATTGATTTATCCCGTAATGATGGTGTAACTATCTTTATTTCTACACACTTTATGAATGAGGCATTACGCTGCGACAGAATGTCCATGATGCATGCAGGTAAAGTGTTAGATAGTGACACGCCACAAAGTTTAATCTTAAAACAAGAAACAAATACTTTAGAAGAAGCATTCATTAAATACTTAATCGATGCGGGTGCAGGTACAGATGATGAAGATCAGCCTAAATCCCTCACACAAGGTAATCCAGTACATACTTCAACAGAGCATTTTCAACGTTTCAGTTGGCAAAGATTACTCAGCTACACATGGCGAGAAGCTCTCGAATTAAAACGTGATCCCATTCGGGCAACTCTAGCCTTACTTGGCTCAATTATTCTAATGTTTGCGATTGGCTTCGGTGTAACATTGGATGTTGAAGATTTACCTTATGCCATTTTTGATCGCGACCAAACAACATTAAGCCAAAATTATGCCAATGATATTTCAGGTTCCCGATATTTTATAGAGAAACCACCTATTCATAACTATGAAGAGCTAGATAGGCGTATGCAAAGCGGTGATATTGCTTTAGCAATCGAAATACCTGGTAATTTTGCTCGAGATATCGCCAAAGGCACACCCACTACTATTGGTGTATGGGTTGATGGTGCAATGCCCAAACGCGCTGAAACCATTCGCGGTTACGTGCAAGGTTTACATCAAGGTTGGTTAACTAGTATGGCAAAATACGAATATGGTGTCGATCTACAACCAAGTTATAACGTCGAAATGCGTTACCGTTATAACCCTGATGTTAAGAGCATTCAAGCCATTGTTCCTGCAATTATCCCTATATTGCTTTTACTCATTCCATCCATGTTAACTGCATTATCGGTGGTTCGAGAAAAAGAGATGGGCTCTATTATCAATTTATATGTGACACCAGTGACTAAGTTAGAATTTTTACTAGGTAAACAAATTCCTTATGTTGCAATTTCAATGCTCAATTATATATTGATGGTTATTCTTGCCATTTACTTTTTTGGCGTCCCTATGAAAGGCAGCTTCTTAGCACTATCACTCGTAACATTACTGTTCTGTATCTTCTCAACAGGCTTTGGCTTATTAGCATCGACACTCACTAATAGCCAAATTGGTGCGATCTTCTTTACAGTCATTCTTACGTTGATTCCTGCTGTACAATTTTCAGGCTTAATCAATCCTGTGTCATCCCTGGAAGGTTTTGGCGCTATTGTTGGTCAAATTTACCCAACCTCCCATATGCTCACTGCAACTCGAGGTGTCTTTAGCAAAGCTCTACATCTTAATTCACTCACCCATGAGCTGATGGTTTTAATGATCGTTGTGCCCATCATTATTATAACGAGCGTTACCTTACTGAAGAAGCAGGAGGCATAAAATGAAAATTCAAAAGACTGCCAATATTTACCACTTGGGTATCAAAGAATTATGGAGTTTAATTCGTGATCCTATTTTATTAGTCTTAATCGTTTTTGCATTCACTGGCATGGTTTATACGGCCGCAACAGCAATGCCCGATGGTTTAAAAAATGCATCCATTGTCTTTGTAGATGAAGATCGTTCAACATTATCTAACCGTATTAAAACGGCTTTTTATCCTCCTGAATTCACAAACCCACAAGATATTAGCATCAATGAAATGGATCGAGGGCTTGATAAAGGTGATTATACCTTTGTGGTTAATATTCCACCTTATTTTCAAAAAGATGTCATGGCCGGAAAGCAACCCTCCATACAATTAAACATTGATGCCACAAGGATGTCACAAGCCTTCACAGGTAATATGATTGTAAATCAAATTATCAACGGTGAAGTGAATGAGTTTTTAGATAGAGCTCGGCTCCCTATAGAATATCCTGTTAAGATTGAAGAACGCATGCGTTTCAATCCGAACTTAACAGCATCTTGGTTTGGCGCTCTCATTGAAGTCATTAATTTAATTACCTTATTGGCAATTGTTTTAACAGGCGCGGCACTCATTAGAGAACAAGAAAAAGGTACTGTTGAACACCTTCTTGTTATGCCTCTCACGCCATTTGAAATTATGCTATCAAAAATTTGGTCAATGGGAATAGTAGTTTTGATCTCAGCAACATTATCACTCATATTTATTGTTAAAGGCGCACTGAGTATTCCCATTATTGGATCAATTCCGCTATTTTTATTAGGTTCTATACTACATTTATTTGCCATCAGTTCTATCGGAATCTATTTAGCTACTATTGCCCGAAACATGCCGCAATTTGGCATGCTAATGCTTTTAGTTTTAATTCCCTTACAAATGCTATCTGGCGGAATGACACCACGAGAAAGTATGCCTGAAATTATTCAAAACATTATGTTGATCGCACCTACAACCCATTTTATAGAATTAAGTAAAGCCATCCTATTTAAAGATGCTGGTTTTACAATTGTTTGGCAACAGTTTATGATGCTGCTTCTCATTGGCATCGTGTTTTTCTACTTTGCGCATCAGCGTTTTCGATCTACAATTAGCAAAATGGCTTAACTGAAAATTATAAGAGGAACTCAATGATTCACCCCACTCCAATAACTCATACGATATCTTCGCCCGTAGATCTCTTGAAGATTATTCAGCAAATTGAGCTATCATCTAATCACCATCTATTTTATTTAGGTTTGCACAGCCCATATGATGTTGCTAATTGCAGCCCAAAAACTGCATTAGATGTTTCTCGTAATCCACTCATTGCTCTATTTTTTGCTTGTATCGATAACAGCCCACACAATGGGGAAATTATTATTTATCATATTCCTAAACAAAAAATTAGCCGCGCATTGATGGGCTATGATAATGATATTTTGGTTCGCACAGAACGTGGCACGTTTATCTTTGTAAATGATCAACAACATGAAGCAAGCTTGCTTGCAAAAGATAAGATAAATCAAGCGCCGATTGAAATTATTGTAAATAAAGATGCCAAACAAGCTATTATTCTTGAGCTGGAGAAATTAGGTGTATCAATGATTACACTCTATCCAGAAATGGCTTAAAACAAAAACTCTGCTTTTGCAGAGTTTTTATATAATAGTACTTAATATTCAAACTAAAAATTGTAGTTGAATCCAATCTGAAGCTCGGTATTCTTAAATTTATTCTTACCTTTTTGATAGCCAACATGTGCAAATAGGGAGATATCTTTAGAAACATGACCCTGAGCACCAACTTTCATCTCCCAGACATTACGACCAATACGGCTAGACTCCTTCATGTTATTAACATAAATTGCATTATCCATGCCATTATGCAACCAGTTCATTTCCACATATGGACGCAATGCATCATTATTATCACGATAGCCATAGAAACGTGCTCCCAAACGAGTATTCAAACCTTTTGCTTTATTATTTCTGAATCTAGTTCCTGTGCCATCAACCATATTTTTCATTTTAATATAGTTGTAAGTCACTTGAGCATGCGGCTCTAACACCCAACTCGTATTATTATCATCACTTTGACCGACAATAAAACCATGGCCTGCTTCAATCGAAATAGCAAAACCATGACCATTATATGAAGTTGAGCCTGCTGTCCGCTGTCCTTCATAAGTGGCAGATTTAAGTTTATTGCGGTACTTCGCTAAGTGCCCCCACATATCAATGTATGGACCAATATCATCTTGCTTGAACCAACTATAATAAGCGCCTAATTGATATCCATGGACACGACCATCTGTCTTAGTTCCTGTTTGCAAGGAGCGATTTTTAACATCACTATACCCATATCCACCATAGATACCAAATACCTTACCTCTTTCTTCATTTTGGTCTTGATATAAATCCCAACCCAATTGAATCAATGTATTTTCAATTTTCAAGGATTGAGTATTTTCCATATGTTTAGTCTTAGTTTCGTTATATTGGATTCTTCCCCAAACAGTTTCATCTGGCTTACGAACATTATCACGACGATCCAAAATATTCTGATTAAACATATTAGCAGCAGCATATTGCATACCTAAATAAGCCCCAACAACAGGATTCTTTAATAATTCAGATGGATCTATTGGAACTTCAGGATCAGTCGGTTTTGTTGGGTCAAAATTGACTAAATAAAATCCTTGTTCACCATTACCATTGGTATCAACTGCTGATAATTTATACTCATATAAACCATAGGTTACTGCATTTCCCAATTTGAAAGCGCGATTATCTTGTGTGCCAAGCGTTTGAATTAAGCGAATACCATGCGCTTCTGTTTGTACTTCTGACTCTTCTATTTTAGTAATATAAATATTGCTAGCTGCATCTCCCAATTGAACATTATCTAAAATTAACATATCGCTTCGGCTAGCTTCTGCACCTTTATTTAAGGTTGTACTCAAAAGAATATCACCACCATTAGCAATAAATGTTCCCATTGCGCCATTATGACCACTAATTTTTAAAACATTTCCTGACAATCCCTCACCACGAAGGTCAATAATACCAGAGTGTTTAAATTCATTGACACCTGCTAAATGCGCTTGAACAATTCCTGTTTCTGATACAGAGATATTATTCACACCAGGAACAGCTAACTCACCAGTTTTATCCACTTGTGTGGCATTCGATTTTACAAACTTAATAGTCCCTTGATTATCAATATTACCACCAGCAAAATTAGATACTGCTACATTTTTGGTATCATTCTCAACATGTCGTAATTCAAATACACCGCCTTTTTCATTCACAAAGTCCATTTTAGCATCAGCTAAAATACGACCTGTGATTGTGCCTGAGTTCGTGATACTTGAATCTAATTGGCTCGTAGATCTAATTGCTAAATCATTTTTTGCACTGATTTTCCCTTCATTATTAAGCTGATTACTCCCTTCAGCCAAAAATACACCAGCCTCAGATCCACCTTTAAGTACAGAATTTTGACCAAAATTTAAAACACCTTGTTGATTTGTACTTAAAACGATAGCACTTTGACCATTACTAGCATCTACAATACCATTATTCATAATAGTTGCAGCGCCTTGCGATTTATATTGAATTAAATAAATCCCATATGCATCTGATACAACATTGCCGCGATTAATGATTGTTGTTTCACCTAAGCCCTCATTTCTAGAAAAGATACCAACACCACTCCCTGTGACTTTAATATTTGCAGCAGTATCAATAGTAATTTTTGAATCTTTATCGCCTTTTGGGTTGATGGCTGCACTAACCCCATGCACCCCTTCTTCATGTATATGTACCTTAGATTTAGAATTTTCAACCTCAATATTAATGTCAGGATTATCTAACAAAATATTAACATTGCCTGTACCTTCTAATACTCGAGCAAAAATAGCATTACCATTATTAGTTTCAATCAAACCTTTGCCTAAAAAATAAATTGACGCATCACCATGGTGAGTGTTTGATTCAATAGCATCCGCAATACTCGAGTCCTCGCCACCAAAAACAGCATAGTTTTTAACATTCAAAGTCGCATCTCTATGAATTGTAATTGTTGAATTCCCACCTTTTTCAGAGAAATTTTCTAACATCACTGCTGTATCAGCAAGCTTCCCAAGGACAACATTATTTTCACCAGAAAAATCCAATGCCAAATTTCCTTCCGCCGTATCTCTCAAAGATACATAAACACCCGATGCAAAATTATTATTAATTAAATTCAAACCATCTACAGATAAAGAAACATCTCCCTGATCTGCTGTATTTAGCAAAGCAATCGCACCATCCTGAATCCAATATCCTCCATCATGGTTTTTCTGTGCATCCATAATGACATTACTAACTTTGTATTCACCAACAGCATCTGTAACAAGAACTGATCGTAAACAAGTACTATCTTGCATAACACCATTTGCATCAAATTCACAGGACTGCGCATAACTCATACTGATTAATATAGCCATCGTTCCCATTATCATTGGGCTTGATGATTTTGATTTGCTCTTACTTTTCGCCAATTCTGATACAACAATACATCTTTGTGTAACAGCACACCAAATAACCTTAAAAACACTATTCATAATTCCCTATCCTCTTATTATTCTAAATATAGTGATAACAATTTTCTCCTCTATATAATTAAGTGTAGAATAGGTTTTTAATTTATTGTTGTGAGTGATAAATAAAAATTTATATTCAATAACAGCCAACTACGTTACTAATTCATTCACTATAAAAACGCTTATTATTTTTTATTTATTTGCTGATCAATTGCCCACTGGATATGATTTTTCAAAAACTCTTCATCAGTTTCTAAGTCTTGTAATGCACCAATAATTTCAGGATTATAATCTGCATTACCCAAAGCTACTGTAATGTTTCGAATGAAACGAGCATGCCCAATTCTGCGAATTGGCATTCCTTCTGTTTTTTTGAGAAAAGTGGCTTCATTCCACTTTAACAAATCCAACAAACTAATATTATTGAGCGAATGCCTTGGCGTAAAATCCTCTAAAATCTCATGATTCGCAAAACGATTCCATGGACAAAACAACTGACAATCATCACAGCCAAAGATCCGATTACCCATTAATGGACGTAGTTCTTCATCAATTTCACCATAATGTTCGATTGTTAAGTAAGAAATACAACGGCGTGCATCCACAACATGAGGCTCTACAATAGCCCCTGTTGGACATTTTTGAATGCATTTAGTACAGCGCCCACAGTGTTTATCCACAGGTTCACTTGGGATAACAATCGGCAATGTAATGAACAATTCGCCCAAGAAAAAGTATGAGCCTTTCTCTCGATCGATGATCAGAGTATTTTTACCACTGAATCCCAAACCTGAGCGTTCTGCTAATTCACGCTCCATAATCGGTGCGCTATCCGTAAATGCACGAAACTCTACATCAGGAAAATGTTCACGAATCCATTCACCTAATTTTGTTAATCGTTTACGGATTACATTATGATAATCACGCCCTAATGCATAACGGGCAATATACGCTTGCTGATCTTGCTTGAGTGTGATCATCGCTTCTTCATTATTATGATAATATGGCAATCGGAACGTCAAAATACTTTGCGTATTGTCCATCAATCGCCCGGGCTCAAAGCGAAGATCACCATGCTTTTCCATATAATCCATCGTGCCGTGATAACCTTTGGCTAACCAAGCTTCATAACCTGCTTTCACATCCAATGGATCAGGCGATTGACTACTCACATGCGTAAACCCCAAAGATTGGGCTTTTGCTAATAATGCGTCAATAAATGTCGCATCATTACAATTGGCAAACTGCTTATCCACGTAACTTACTATGTAATCCCACTTCAACGATTGGATGAATAAAATTACTCACATCACCGTGCAGGCGAAATGCTTCTTTAATCATGGATGAAGAAATGAACGAATATTTTTCTGATGGTGTTAAAAAAAGCGTTTCCACTTCTGGGCGCAAATTACGATTCAGACTTGCCATTTGAAATTCATATTCAAAATCTGAAACCGCACGCAATCCACGAATAATGACATTCGCATTCGCTTCTTTCATGTAATGCACAAGCAAAGTGCTAAAGCCTTGAACTTCAATATTTTCATCATCCTGAAAAATTTCTTCTGCCATTGCAATGCGTTCTTCCACGGTAAACAACGGGCGTTTAGAAGGCGAAGTTTCACTCGCAACTGCCACAATTACTTTGTCAAAGATACGTGCAGCCCTTCTTGCAATATCAATATGCCCATTTGTAATGGGATCAAATGTTCCCGGATAAACTGCAATGGTTTGTGTCATAATAATCTCTTTATTGTCACAAAAGAAAATGGATATTATAGCTTATGTCGGCATTCAATCACCGAGCTTTATTGCACAAAAATCCTGATTTATTTCAAGACCATGCTTTTTTACACCATGAAATCGCAGAAAGGCTCGTAACTTATCTGCAAGAAAATCCAAATTTTGCACCAAAAAATATTTTAGAAATGGGCAAAGTAGACCAACAATTGATGACTGTCTTTCAAGAAGCTTATCCTAATACAAATTATGCTGAGCTACATGAAGGCGATGATCAAGCACCTGCGGATCTCATCATCAGCAATCTATACTTGCAAGATTCTGCCAATATTGAAACTACGATTCAAACCATGAAGAATCATTTGAATCCCAATGGCAAAATCTTCCTAAGCACCATTGCTGAAGGCAGTTTTGAAAATTGTATGATGGTGGATGGCCCAGAATTTAATGAATATCCTTCCATTAAGCGCTTAGGTGATTATCTACATTCACAAGGCTTTGTGGATGTCATTATGCATTTAGAAAAAATCACTCTGCAATACAATGATCTCAAAGCATTATTGAAAGATATTCGGGTAGCAGGTGGACGATTACAAGCACCATTGATGAAAGGTTTGCGTACTCAAAATTGGTATCAAGCTTGGGTGAATCACATGCATCAACAAGCGGATGACAACGGTATTTACGAAATCACCATCGAGATTTTGTACGGCCATGCGCAAATGCCGCCATTGCACGCAGCACCATTGAATGAAAAGAACGAAGCTTTCTTTGATTTGAAAAAGCTCCGTACTCAGAATTTATAATCTTTCGATCAATTAAGTATTGGATTGCTCTTCACTCAATATCAAATATGAAGAGCAATTTTTTATATTGAGCTATTAGTGAACTGTTGCGCTCTTGTTATTCAACAACTCAGCCAATGTATTCCAACCATAAGCTTTCGCGTAATCTTCTGCTGTTTTGCCAAAATTATTTTTAACAGATGCATCTGCACCTTTTGCTAACAAAGTTTTCACAGAAACTAAGTTACCTGCAATCGTTTCACGAATCAGCATTGTATTGCCCATTTCATCCACATTTGTTAATTCAGCAGGATGTTCCACCAAAAACTCACCCAACGATTCTTCCGTATTTTGATCCATCGGATGAATGTCATGTTCAGCAGCATCAAATAACATCAACGACACAGAAAAATCTTCATTGAATGCTAAGCCCCAAGCTTGATCATGCTCTTTACGCTCTTTAGCACCCATTAATTTGCGAATTGCTTGAATCGAAAAACCACCACAAACTGTTTCGCCATCACTCAACAACCAATCTTCCACATCGCTCACACGAATACTCACTTGATCGCCCACTTCTACATTCGTCAATTCATTCGGCTCATTGATCAAAGTGCCCATGATTGCTTCGCCATCAAAGTAAATATCGTTAATCCACATGTGTTCTACAATTGGCTCATCACCTTCCACATCTTGAGAGAATGCAGCTTTCACACTCGCAATCGACAATGCAGGAATAATTCTGCGATATTCCCATGATAATTCACGCCAAAAATATGGGAATGTTGCTTGTGCACGTTCAAATGCATCCATCAAAGATTCTTCATCTTGCTCCACAAAAGTGATCAAATCTTCCTTGTTTGTATCTTCAACATCTGTATTTTTGCGCTTAAAAAAGTTAAATATTCCCATGAACCAATCCTTCTAAGATCTATTTTAAATTTATCGAATAATATTTTATTCCAAATTTCCGATCTTCTCTTGTAAAGATTCCATATCAACTTTCAAAAAAGTTTGATCATCTTCCCCTTCAACAATAAATTTAATACCGATAACTTCTTCCCCTAGTTTAAGCAATTCTATTTTTGATGTAGATGATTCCTTTGGATTTTCTGATGACTCTTCTTTACCATTCACAAAATAGGTTATTTTGTGAGCCACTTGAGAAAACATTTGCGTTTCTTCATTAAAATCCCAAGTAAAATTTTGTCTTACTTTAAAAGAATCTTTATCATCTTTAGCTATTAATATATCTAGCCCTTCATTAGATGGTTTTAAAGCAGTTAAATTCAATAATTCCGCCTCTTCATTTTTTGCGCTATAAGCCCAAACGCCATACAAATCAGATTTTGTTATAATTTGGGTAAATCCAGCATTCATGAAGACAGCCATGATTAACAATAAAACTAGTCTTTTCACAATTTTTAACACAATACTTTCCTTATTATTTATATTCATCATAATTTTTTTATACATTTTCGAATTTTCCAATCAAATTTGCAAACTGATTATTTTAATTAATCACTCAGATAAAACATCTTTTTAACGCACCTATTTAAAAGTACTAAAATGATCCCCATTGATTGATGTAATTATCCTATAATTAGTTATTCATGTTTTACTTGGAGAATCTTATGTTTTCAGTAACAGACAACGCATTCAAACAGCTCGATGCACAATTAGCCGCATCCGCTGAAAAATACATCAACATCGCCATTCGTAAATCAGGTTGCTCTGGTTATAAATATTTCATCGAATTGTGTGATGACACAACGGACAAATTGATCCTAACAGAAAGCCCTGTAACAATTGTTACAGATAAAGCTAACGAACCTTACATGCAAAACGTGCAATTGGATTACATTCAAGAAGGCTTAAATCGTAGCTTTAAGTTCAGCAATCCAGATGCAAAAAGTGAATGTGGTTGCGGCGAAAGCTTCATGTTTTAACTAAGGAATAAATTATGTGTGGAATTGCGGGGATACTAAGTTTTACAGACGTGCGCCCAGAAGCATCGCTTTTGGAGAAAATGAGTGCGCCACTTCAAAGACGTGGACCAGATGGCGGTAAAGTTTTTTGTGAAGGGCCGATTGGCTTTGCGCATCGTCGCTTGGGTATCATTGATGTAGATTCGCGTGCGGATCAACCATTTCATGATACTGAAACTGGCAACACGATGGTTTTCAACGGCACGATCTATAACTATCGTGAACTGCGTTCTGTCTTAAAAGATAAAGGCCATAAATTCCATACAGAAAGTGATACAGAAGTATTATTGAAATCCTATGCCGAATGGGGCGAAAAATGCTTAAGCCATTTGGTGGGCATGTTCGCCTTTGCCATTTGGGATCGCAAAAAACAAAAGATGTTTGTGGCACGTGATCGCATTGGCATTAAGCCTTTGTATTTCTCACATGATTCAAAGAATTTCCTATTTGCATCGAATACTCAAAGCTTACTCGCTTCTAAACTAGTGGATACAGATATCAACCCAATTGCCTTGCAATATATGTATACATTGCATGCAGTTGTGCCTGCACCTTATACGATCTTTAAAGGCATTCATAAATTAAAGCCTGCCCATTATTTGTGGGTGGATTTACAAGGCAAAATTGAAGAGTTCCAATATTGGTCATTGGATGCAGAAAACAAACACAGCGATTGGACAGATGCCGATTGGACAGACGCCATCGAAGATAAACTCCGCACAGCTGTGCGCCGCCGTTTATTGGCAGCGGATGTTCCTGTAGGCGTTTTATTATCAGGTGGATTGGATTCATCGTTGATTGTAGCTTTAGCGCATGAAGAAGGCATTAAAGATTTACAAACTTTCTCCATCGGCTTTGAAGATCAACCTGAAGAGAAAGGTTCAGAATTTGAATTCTCTGATCAAGTGGTTGAGCGTTACCAAACCAATCACTTCAAATATTTGATTGAAAATGGTCAAGCATTAACGCGCTTACCTGAAGCAGTTTCACAAATGGCGGAACCTCTATTTGGGCAAGATGCAATTGGCTTCTACTTATTATCTGAGCAAGTTTCCAAGCAAGTTCGTGTAGTCCAAAGCGGACAAGGCGCGGATGAAGTATTTGGCGGCTATTTCTGGTATCCACAAATGGCAGAAAGCAAAGAGCGTGATCCTTTATTGCGTTTCAGCCAATACTATTTTGACCGCGATTATCCTGAATTATGCGATACATTTGCACCAAAATTCCAAATGGATGACATCGTGGGCGAATATGTCCGTGATCAATTAACGAAGCCTTATGCTTCCACTTATTTGGATCAAGTTTTCCGCTTTGATACCACAGCATTGATCGTGGATGATCCTGTCAAACGCGTGGATAACATGACAATGGCGCATGGTTTAGAAGCTCGTGTTCCATTCTTGGATCATGAATTGGTAGAATTAGCAGCAAGCATGCCAGAGCATTACAAATTAATGCATGGCGGCAAAGGCATTTTGAAAGAGATTGCTCGTGGTAAGATTCCTGATAGCATCATTGATCGCCCGAAAGCCTATTTCCCAATGCCTGCATTGAAATATGTTCGTGGTGAATTCTATGACATGATGCATTCAGCATTGACGAGCGAAAAAGCAAAATCACGCGGCATTTTTAATCCAAAATATGTTGATCGCTTGTTGAATCATCCTGAATCACCGGATAACTTCACTCGTATCCAAGGTTCTAAATTGTGGCACGCTGCCCTATTAGAAATTTGGTTACAAGAAGTTTTGTAACTCATAGCTCAAACCATTAACTAAGCATCATCCCCATAAGGGATGATGCTAATTATTAAAATAATATGGCTTTTAATTCCTCGGAATTTCTCAAAACAACACCCACAAAACCTGGCATCTACATCATGCGTGATGATAAAGATGTCATCATTTACGTGGGCAAAGCTAAAAATCTTAAAAATCGTTTAACAAGCTATTTTCGTGCGTCTGGCTTATCCACAAAAACCATGGCGCTCGTTGCGAATATTCATTCCATTGAAGTCACAATCACCAATAGTGAAAACGATGCTTTACGGTTAGAAAGCAACCTCATCAAAAAACATCGCCCACGTTATAACGTGAGTTTGATTGATGATAAAAGCTATCCTTATATTTATTTATCGACAGGAAAATATCCACGCTTAGCTTATTATCGCGGCAGTAAAAAATTGAAAGGTCATTATTTTGGACCTTATCCTTCATCCTCTGTTGTGCGTGAAACTTTGGATTTAATGAAGAAAATCTTCTTAGTTCGCCAATGTGAAGATTCTGTTTTTAAGCATCGCACGCGCCCTTGCCTGCAATATCAGATCAAGCGTTGCAGTGCACCTTGTGTTGAGAAAATTTCTGCCGAACAATATCAAAAAGATGTACAAAGTGCTGTGATGTTTTTGGAAGGCAATTCACAAGGCTTAATCTCTGAATTAGTTAGCAAAATGCAGGAATATGTGGATGCTTTAGCCTTTGAAAAAGCAGCCATCATTCGCGATCAAGTGAAAGCTTTGCAGTTCATTCAATCCAAAAATGACATCGAACAAGGCAATGCTTCCATTGATCTCATTGCTTATGTGCGTGAATCAGACATTCACGTACTACAAGTTTTAACGATTCGTGATGGCCGTGTTTTAGGCGCACGCGCATATTTCCCGAAAGTGCCTGATGATACTGAAGCTGATGAAGTCATGCGAAGCTTCATCGAGCAATATTATGACATTGCAAGAAAACCGCCGCGCAATATTATCCTCAATATTCCACTGCAATTAGAAGATCAAGTTTGGCTAGAAAGTAGCTTAACGGACTTGGCTGAGCGCAAAGTTGTATTGCAAAATAACGTGAAAGGTCAACGTGCGCGCTGGCTTGAACTCACCGCCAAAAATGCAGAACAAGCGATCGAGATTAAATTGGCAAGCTCAAGCAATATCACGCATCGTTTACATAGTTTAGCGAAAGTATTGGATCTCGATATTATTAAACGCATTGAATGCTTCGATATTTCCCACAGCTTTGGTGAAAAAACTGTGGCTTCTGATGTGGTTTATACGCACGAAGGATTCACCAAAAAATTCTATCGACGATTCAATATTGAAGGCATTACAGGCGGCGATGATTATGCTGCAATGCGCCAAGCATTAACACGCCGTTTCAGTAATATTGACGATAATCCTTTGCCTGATATTTTATTAATTGATGGCGGTAAAAATCAGTTAAATGTTGGGATTGAAGTGATGGATGAACTCAATATTCATTCAGTCTTATTGATTGGCGTTGCCAAAGGCGAAGGCAGAAAAGTTGGCTTAGAAACACTTTGGAAAGCAGGCGATGACATTCCGATCCCGATTGAAAGTACAAGCGCCGCATTTCATTTGATCACACAAATCCGTGATGAAGCGCACCGCTTTGCCATCGAAGGGCATCGCTCACAGCGTGATAAATTGCGCCGCCGCTCATTATTGGAAGATATCAAAGGTGTTGGCCCACAACGCAGAGCAACTTTACTCAGCCATTTTGGTGGATTGGAAGCTTTGAAAAAAGCAGACATCGAAGCCATTGCCAAAGTTCCTGGAATCAGTGAAACTTTAGCAAAAGTGATTTATGATGCATTGCATGAGAATTAATAAAGATTACACTTTCAACCTAACTAAATTTGTCTAGAAATCCTGCATATTATATAAGTTTTCTAGATCTAAAATTATTCCCAACATAGGATTAATATTTTTATTTCTGAGCATACCTTATCTTATAAAGCATATAAGGCTCTATAAGAATCAAAGGTAATTGTCTTTTATTTAAAGCTATTGATCTATTCGGAGATGTTAGATTTGTAGATCTAGTAATAATTATACCTTCTTTTGTAATAGCATCATTATCTGCACGCCATACATATCTATCTTTAAGGTCTTTATACATATGATCGTTTAGACCATTTTTTGCTAAATACTCATTCATTGTATTTTTTGTTCTTTCTCTTTCCTCATATGATTGGTTAAGCCATTTCGAAATTACTTTAACTTTTTCAGCAACAATTTTAAAATCTTCATCATTTCTATAGGTAACAATTGATAACCCTTGTACATAAGTTATACCTGCACTTACAATAATGTGCTTCATTTTATATTCAATTTTTCCATCTACATTGATTTTATCAAGCCACACAAGTAAATCAGCTTCTGATCCTTCAATTTGAGGATCAACTCCTGGATAAACAGATTTGGATTTTTCATTATAATAGTAGTATGTAATATTATTTTTATAATATTCAGATTTTCCGTTTAATAATAACTGAGCACATCCAGATAAAAATATGAAAGAAAATATAATTATTGCTATTTTAAAATAGAATTTAACTATCATATTTATTTTTATCTTATTAAATTTCATTATTTACACTCTTTATCTGAATATATAGAATATTAATTATACATTGTATTAGAATTAAGAGAAAAAATATGCTCAAGCTTATTGCTGAAGATTTTATTGATCCCACAAAAATTGAGATCGTTTTGCCTTTATATCAAGAACTCGTAAATGCAACCCGAAAAGAAGCAGGTTGCATTAGTTATGAGCTTTGTCATGATCTTAAAAATCCTGGGCACTTTGTTTTTATAGAAGAATGGCAAGATTATGATGCTTTGGATACTCATGTTGCATCCGAGCATTTCCAACGTTTAGTACCGCAGATTAATGCTTATAGCATTAAAGAAGGTAGATTCACTCACATGGAATCTGTTTTATTTAAAGATTAAGCACTATAATAAGCAGATCTTCCTCAATATCTTTTGGATATTCTCACAATGATCTTTCGCAAGCAGTGAATGACAGCTTTAGGCACTAGTTTAGTGTCACGCTTGGATGTGTTAAAGACTTAACGCTGCTGCTTGTTATCGCCTTTAGCACAACTTATTCATTCCAAAAAAGTGCTAAAGATGAATTATTATCAATATAAACATGATGTTATAGCCATTCCATGCGGATGGCTTTTTGTCGTGCCCGCTTTTTACCAAGGAAATTCTTATGAATCCTAATCTTCCACTTTCATTGCATGATGCAAAATTCTGCACCATTCGCTTAAAACCCGGTGATGACCTGCTCCATGAAATCAGAATCCTAGCCACAACGCACAATATCAAAGCAGGCTTCATTGCCTCATCTGTCGGTAGCTTATCTCAATTTGGATTGCGCTACGCAGGTAAACCTGATGCAACAATTCAACAAGGTTGCTATGAGATCGTTTCCTTAATCGGCACGATCGAAACCACAGGCGAGCACATTCATTTATCTGTTTCTGATGAAAATGGCGCGATGCTCGGTGGTCATGTGATGGAAGGCTGCATTGTGCGTACCACTTTAGAAATCGTCATTGGCATTTTAGAGAGTTGCCAATATAGCCGAGAATATTGTGATCTCTCGGGCTACGAAGAACTCGTTATCAAAACAATTTAATTTCATATTTATATTTAAAGGACACAACATGGCTGTTGATCGTAAATTTTTAACCACACATATGCTCGTATTAATCTCAACTTGTATCGCCATCAACATGGTACTTGGGCAAGTGGCTTCCATAATTAAGCTCCCAATCTTTTTAGATTCCATCGGCACATTCATCGCAGCATTATTAGGTGGACCTTGGATTGCAGCATTGACAGGGTTATTGACTAACTTAATTTGGGGCTTAATCTCTTCACCTGTTGCCGCTGCATTTGCACCCGTTGCGATTGTGATTGGTTTGTCCGCTGGCTTCTTAGCTCGCACGGGCATGTTCAACACTTGGTATAAAGTTGTGATCAGCGGTGTCATCATCACAATTTGCTTAACATTGGTGGCAACGCCAATTCGCACATATTTATTTGCGGGCGTAACAGGCAGTGGCGCAGATTTCATCGTGGCTTATATTCATGCAACAGGTGAAAAATTATGGCAATCCGTGGCTTCAACCATCATCTTGGCAAACTTAGCTGATAAAATCATCACTGGTTTAATCGCATGGCAATTAGTGAAGCATTTACCAAAACGTACGAAACAACAATTCCCACAACATATTCAATAATGAAGAAATTACACCCTTTCACAGCGCTAACAATATGGGCAATAATTGCAGTACAAGCCCTATTGTTACTGCTTAGTATCTCCTTGATGGCTTTAGCAATCAGCACTTTATTATGTTTAATTACGTGGAAAGCTTCGCGCCATCGTTTGCGCTATGTTCTCTATTTAATGATCCCCATGGCTTTGGGAATTTATTTAGTGCATGGCGGATTATTACATTCATGGTTGGGCGGTAAATCTTCTCCCACCGCTTTACAACATGCGATGACAATCTGGTGGCGATTATTAGCCATTTTTACAGCCGCACAAATTTGGATGCAATATGTACCAACTATCACGATGATCCAATCGCTCTTCGCATCTCGTTTACCCATTGGCTTATCCTATTTGTTGGCAAGTCCATTGCTATTAATGCAGCAATTATCCCACCAAATCAAACACATTCAAGAAGCACAATTAGCACGTGGCGTTCGTTTGGATGGCAATCTGTTTCAACGGGCAAAAGCAATGCTAGCCATTATTTTTCCATTGATTAATAGCACATTTGCGAATCTTTCCATCAAAATTGCAGCACTAGAATCCAAAGGATTTCGTTACCAAGCCAAGCGCACAAACTTATGGGCACCAAAAGATACAAGCGCACAAAAGTATTTCCGCTATGGTGCAATTTTGCTATTAATCATCGAAGTGATTGGAGTTTTATTATGGCGTTAATCATTCGTGATCTACAATTTACACCGATTGATCACCCTACATTTGCAATTGAGAATATCACATTGCATGATAATGAATGGCTTTGCATTGAAGGTGGCAATGGTAGCGGAAAAAGTACAATTGCATCTATTATTGCTGGCTGGGTACCAACATTATTGCCAGGTGAAATCCAAGGCAATATCATATTAAATAAAGAAGATATTTTAGGACGATCCGTCATCGAGTTATCATCCAACATTCAATATGTACAGCAAGCACCGCAATGGCAATTATCAGGCTGTACATTCACAGTGGAAGAAGAATTAACCTTCGGTCCTGAAAATTTAGCAATGGATAGCACTGTGATTCTTGAGCAGTTAGAAAAAATATTAATATTGATGGATTTGGCTCATTTACGCAAACGTGACCCTAGTACTTTATCAGGTGGAGAAATGCAGCGCTTGATGATTAGCTCGGCGCTTATGATGCAACCTGAACTGTTAATTTTAGATGAATCCTTTAGCCGAATGACATTGGCTTATCAAATGAAAATCCTTGAGCAATTAAAATCGTTGGACTCAGGAAAATCTATGAATGTCATTATTTTAGAAAAGCGACAAAGTGAATTTATGCCATTTTGCGAACATCTTTTAATACTGCCAAAGCGAGGATAATTTATGTTGCAGTTAAACCATATTCATTTCGCTTGGCCCAATAGCGACACAGAATGTTTACAGGATATTCATTTGAATATCGCTAAAGGTGAAGCCATTGCTTTGGTTGGTGATAATGGCGCAGGTAAATCTACATTATTGAAATTAATCTGCGGATTACTGAAACCAACACAAGGCTCAATCACAATCCATGATCAAGATATTGCCAAGCTTAATGCAGGTGAACGTGCAAAATTAGTGGGGTTATTGTTCCAAGAGCCTGAGCGACAATTCTTCCACAACAGTGTGAAAGCTGAAATTGCTTATGGATTAAAAATCCAGAAATATGCTACCTCAGAAATTGATGCAAAAGTTTCAGCAATTATGGATGAGTTTAATCTCACGCATCGCCAAGATGACCATCCTTTAGATTTAAATGCAGCTGAAAAGCGCATGGTAACTTTAGCATCCTTAGCTATATTAAATTTACCCGTCTTATTGCTCGATGAACCGAGCCGAGATTTAGATGATGATTGGTTATTAATCTTAGAACAATGGCTCAAAAAATCACAAATAAATGGTACAACTATCATTGCCATTAGCCATGATCCAAAGTTTATCAAAAGAAATACTCAAAAAATTATTCATTTATCTCAAGGCAGAATAATTACGGTTTGATTTTAATCTCTTCTACATAAGTATTTTTTTACTCTATAATCGTTATATTAGTTTCTCTATAACACCTAGGTGTTCAATTTAATGATAATAGCAATATAAATAGGAGATTCAAGAATGAGCGGAACGGGTGAAATTTTATACGATGATGGTTTTCATAAAGTCATCATGTTTTGTGATCTCGTAGAAGAAGATGATCACATCGAAGCAGTACAATCCAATCAATTCTTAATTGTCCATGGCGATTCAGGTATTTTGCTTGATCCGGGCGGCGCGATGACTTATAACAAGCTATATATGGCGATTAGTCACTATTTTTCACCTAAAAAACTTTCCGCTATTTTTGCCTCCCACCAAGATCCTGACATTGTGGCATCATTATCTCGCTGGCTCAGTTTTTCTGATACAAAGCTTATTATTTCAGAACTATGGACGCGCTTTGTGCCACACTTCTGCCCTGAAGGAAAAACCACTGATCGAATCATTCCCTTACCCGATAAAGGTATTTGGATGACGATTGAAGGCGCGGAATATGGATTCATTCCCGCACACTATCTACACAGCGAAGGTAACTTCCAATTGTATGATCCCATCAGTAAAATTCTTTTCAGTGGCGATTTAGGTGTTTCCTTAGTGGATCCCAAAAAAGTCGCAACGCCCATTGAAACCTTCAAGGATTATATTCCTTATATGGAAGGCTTCCATCAACGCTATATGATTTCCAATAAAGCTTGCCGATTATGGGCGCATATGATCCGTGAATTAGATATTGATATGATTTTGCCACAACATGGTTCGCCCATGTTAGATCAACAAGTGATTCAAGATTTTATTCATTGGGTTGCTCAATTACGCTGCGGTGTAGATTTAGTGGATCAAGATACTTATCAAATCCCTAAATTACGCATGCCAATCGAGGATATGAAAGTAGTTTAACGATTCAAAAAATTTGCAAACATCAAGTGCCCATATTCCGTCAAGATTGATTCTGGATGGAATTGCACGCTTTCTATCGGCAAAGTTTTATGACGAATGCCCATAATTTCTCGTGTGCCATCTTCATTTTCACACCATGCAGACACAACAAATTCATCTGGTAATGTTGCAGGATCAATGATCAAAGAGTGATAACGCGCCACTTTAATGGGATTGGGCACACCTAGAAATACACCTTCACCATCATGATGAATGATAGAAACTTTGCCATGCATGACTTTTTTCGCATGAATGATCTTTGTACCATAAACTTGCCCAATGCATTCATGCCCTAAGCAAATGCCTAAAATTGGTAATTGCCCTGCATATTCACGAATAATGTCTAACGTAATGCCTGAATCATCAGGCGTTCCTGGCCCAGGTGATAAAATTACAGATTTCACAGGCAACTCTGCAAATTCATCCAACGTGATTTGATCATTTTTATAGAGCGTTAATGGATGCCCCAATTGATGGCAATACGATACAATGTTGTATGTAAAAGAATCATAATTATCGATTAAACAGATCATAGCCCTGCCTTTTCTAATAACTTCACTTCCACCAAACCACGCACTGAGTTACTCACAAAAATGCGATCAGCTTTTTGAATATCATCTAAAGTTAATGCTTTGATCGTGCATTGATCTTTCAATTCTGCGATCAGTTCCGCTCTTTTCATACCGCCCAATAAACCTGATTCTATTGGTGGTGTAAAACATTGCCCTGCTTTCTCAATAAAAATATTGTGGCGCGAGCATTCTGTAATTTCATCATATGTATTCATAAACAGCACATCATAACAATTGTGTGCTGCTGCTTTTTGGAACTCAGTTTCATATAAACTTCGTTCTGTGGTTTTGTATTTCAGTAAAATATTATTGGCATCAACTTTGTGATCACTCAGCATAATATATTTCACATCATCATTTGGTGCTTCTATAACAGAGTGAGTAATGTCTAACTGCCCATCACGATGTAATAACACGCGAATTTTAGAATCTTGATGAAGATGCAATTCAACAAAATTATTTAATTTTTGTGTGAGCTCTGCAATATCCAATTGAAAGCTCAGCGCTTGTGCTGATTCTGTTAAGCGCGCAATATGCTGATCCAATCTCAATATTTTCTGTGCTTTTGCATCCCACAGCATGGATTCAATTAACTGATAATTCTGTACTGATGTTAAAAATTTCGCTTTTAATAGACATTCATTGTATTCATCTTCACACACTGAGCCATGAATAATGCCACCGCCCACACCCAATTCCGCACTACCATCTTTTTGTAAAATCGCAGTACGAATGGGCACATTAAAACACATATCATTTTCTGGCGTAATGTAACCAATCGCCCCCGTATAAATACCACGAGGTGCTTTTTCAATTTGCTCGATGATTTTCATGGTGCTGATTTTCGGTGCGCCTGTGATCGAACCACACGGAAATAAATTCGTAAAAATTTCTTCTACAGAAATGTTTTCATCCACTTTACCTGTCACAGTAGAAATCATCTGATGAACGGTTTCATAGCTTTGAATTTCAAATAAATTTTTCACAGCAACTGAACCGGGTTGTGTAATTCTGCTAATATCATTGCGGATTAAATCCACAATCATCACATTTTCAGACAGTGTTTTTTCATCATGACGCATAAAATCTACAATGGATTTATCTTCTATGGGATCTTTTGCTCGTGGAAATGTGCCTTTCATCGGTTTGGATTCGATATATTGCCCTGTTTTCCTAAAAAACAATTCAGGCGAAATGGATAATACAGAATGCTCTGGGAACTTTAAAAATGCACCAAACTCCACTTTTTGGCGCGCACGCAATGCTTGATACAACGATAAATCACTGCCCACACAATCAAAATGGAATTTTGTCGTGAAGTTAATTTGGTAAGTATTACCATCTTTAATGTTCTGCTGAATGGTTTCAAAACCCTTCGCATATTCAGTTTTACTCAAACCAAATGAAAGATTATTTAAAGCAATTTCACCTGCATTAAGCTTAATAAAATAATCATTCAATTCAGCTTGCGGAATCTTTATCACATTTTTAAAAGCATAAAGATGCAATAAAATAGCATCCTCATTATTTTGGTGAGTGATTTTAAAATCATTCTTATCCACCAAATAATAACCTGCTTCATAGCTCACATAACCGCTGATGTAATGCCCTAATTTTCTTAATTCATCAATCTTCTGAAAACACGCACGCAAATCTTCACCCTTGTGACAAATGATCTCTGCCACAGGTTTTTCAAATAAGAAAGCATCATTATCCACTGATTTGGTATTTTCTAAGAGAATGAAGAAATCTTTCTGATCTAAATTGAATGACATATTAGAATGTTTCTGTGATATCGAAGCCTGTGATTTCATAAATCATTTCATATAATAATTCTTGGCCAACATCTTCGTAAGGTTCATCGATGAACGGATAATTCAAAACATGTTCAGCAGGCAAATATTCACCCATGTTGCCTTCGATTTCTAGATCCACTTCCATCCAATGGCGTGTTAATTGCCCATTTTTATATTGTTCAAACCATAAGCCGTTTACGGAATCATTCACAGCAAACATATATAATTCATGATTTTTAGAGAGTTTTTTCAATTTTTGTGTAAAATTATCATCAAAACAGTTCTCTATATTCATACAGACAAAGCTCCATGTTTCATATGAAACACTCACAAGCTTGTGCTTTTCAACTAAAGGATAGATATCATGATCTTGCTCGATCACTGTTACCTTCTGAGCATTTAATGAAGAAAACTGCTCTGCCAGCTCAGGAAAATTTGGGGCAAAGAGAATAACAATATCCATGAACAATCCTTACAAGAAATAATATGTAGCAATCTGTGTATTGTAGGCTAAGAATGATGAAACTGCTATTTCAATCATGCTTCTTTGATATTAATTAAACGCTCAACTTGATGATCAGGATAAATAGCTTCCACTTTTGGCATAGCTTTGTGGGCTTTAGCGGATAATTGATTAAATCTTTCTACTTTACCGTACAAGCCTTGTTGTCCAACCAATGCTGTGACGGTACCATTATAATGCATGCTCACTGTATTTAATGACCCACCCAATTTTTGCAATCGCTCTGCAATAGTGCACACTTGGTTATAAATTTCTCCTGCGCGCTCGCTAATTTCTCTCGCTTCTGCTGTGCTGTGCTCGATCATCCATAAATTCGAAATGGTTCTTAAAATTGGCATGAGTGTTGTATGAGAAACCAAAATCACATTTTTTTGATAACCATAATCATAAACTTCAGGCTGATACTTCAAAACTTCTATATAAGCGGATTCAATCGGCATGAACATCAAGACAAAATTTGGGCTATGAACACCTGATAAACTACTGTAGTCCTTTCTCGACAAATCATCGATGTGACGTTTCACTGCATTCACGTGTTCTTTCATAGCTCGCTCAAAGTCTAAATCATCTTCAGCAGACATTGCGCGCTCAAATGCATTCAAGGAAACTTTACTATCAATGATGATGTGTTTGCCATCAGGTAGATTAATCAAGAAATCTGTAATCTTCTGCTTACCTTCTTGATCACGAAAACTTGTTTGAATTTCAAAGTGAGCGTCTTTCGTCAAACCACTCAATTCTAATGTTTTACGCAACTGTGCCTCACCCCAAGCACCACGTTTTTGTGAATCACCTTTTAAGGCTGAAGCTAAGTTATTGGCCTCTTCACTCATGGCTAAACCAATTTCCATCACTTTACGAATTTCTGCATTCAATGTGGAATGATCTTTACTAGATTCCATATGCACTTCATTGACACGTTTCTGGAAGCCTTCAATTTGCTCCTTGAAAGGTTGTAACAATGATTCTAATCCTGCTTGATTATGCTCTTTAAAGATTTTTCCTTTCTCTTCAAAAATCTTATTAGCTAAATTTTCAAATTCTTGGCTTAAAGCTACTTTATTTTCTTGTAACTGCAAAATTTGTGAATCAAAAAATGCTTCGCGCTCTTCTACATAAGTCTGAATTTTTGTCGCTTCTAATTCCAATTGCTGATTTTTTTCAAAAAGATTTCTGATTTCACTATCTTTCATTAATAGAACTTGTTCATATTTCTGCAATCGATTTCTTAAATCTTCAATGTGCTCTTTCGCAGCTTGAATATTAGCAATTGCGCGTGCCAAATTTGTTTCATGCTTATGGGCTTCTCCTTCGCTCTGCTTCAATTCTTGTGTGAGATTCTGATTAGCACTTTGTAATTGATGATAAGCATTCTGCAAATAATCATGTTCTGCACGCAAGCGAGTTTGCTTCATTGAGCCAATGATTGCCATTAACCCAATCCCTAAAAGAAAAGCTCCCCCTATCACGATAAGGAGAGCATTATTCCATTCAATTTGTTTGAATAATTCGATCATTTATTTCTTTTTCGGACGAAAAGCCTTACAAATAAATTCATCAGTTTCAATAAAAGGTGCACCAATCAAGTCTAAGCAATAAGGAATGGCTGAGAAAATTCCATGCACAATCACTTCATTATTTTCACCACGAACCCCGCCCAATGTTTCTTCAATCGCTTTTGGTCGACCTGGTAAATTCACAATCAAAGCTTGATTACGGATTACCGCTACTTGGCGCGATAAAATCGCTGTTGGTACATAGTACAAACTGATTTGACGCATTTGCTCACCAAATCCTGGCATCTCTTTTGTGCCTACTGCCAATGTTGCTTCTGGTGTTACATCACGAATTGCAGGCCCTGTACCACCTGTAGTTAAAACCAATGAACAGTTTTCATCATCCACTAATCGAATCAATGTTGCTTCGATTTCAGATTGTGTATCTGGAATGAGCACTTCCACAAACTCAACAGGTGTTGTGATTGTTTTTACAAGCCAAGCTTTCAAGGAAGGAATCCCTTCATCTTGATAAACGCCTTGGCTTGCGCGGTCACTCACAGATACTAAACCAATCTTAATCATCTTTTTCCCTTTATTACATAATCAATGTTGGTACTAAACCCAACAATATAATCAATAACACATTAACAGAGAAAATTGTACGTGAACCAATACAACTTGTAATGGAGATATTTGCATTATCATCTTGTTGATCAAAGAACATTACTTTAATGACACGTAAATAGTAGAACAAGCCCACAACTGATGCCAATAAACCAATGATGACTAAGAAGCCATAACTAGCATTATAAGCAGTTTGCAATACAAATAATTTTGCAAAGAAGCCCACAAATGGAGGAATACCGCCCATTGATAACATGATCAATGCCATCAATACGCCTAAGTAACCATGCTGACGACCAAAGCCTTTCAAATCAGAAATGTTTTGAATGGATTGACCATCTTTATTCACCAACAAAATGAAGCCAAACGCTGCTGTTGTTGTAAATGCATAAGTGATTGCATAGAAATATGCAGCTGATGGAATGCCTGTATCATTACCTGCAAACAAACCTAACAACATAAAACCTGCATGTGATACCGCTGAATAACCGAGCATACGGCGTAAATTTGTTTGGCGAAGTGCCACAAAGTTACCGATGATGAATGATAACACCGCAACGATTGCCAACATTTGCTGCCATTGTAATGTCACTTCATAACCAGCCACTTTCAACAATGAATAAGCCATACTGATTGCTGCGATTTTTGGTGCTGCACCAATGAACATTGCGACCGGTGCTGGTGCCGCTTCATATACATCAGGTACCCAAGAATGGAAAGGCGCTGCACCCAATTTAAATGCAATACCCACAACGATGAATACTAATGAGAACGTTAAAATTAAGATGTTTTGATCAAAGTTTTGAGAAGCGATTGCAACCATTGCCTTGCCAATTGTTTCTAAATTCAACGATTGCCCCACTCCGTACAACAAGCCCATACCGAATAATAAGATCGCTGATGCCATTGCACCCATCACGAAATATTTCATCGCAGCTTCTGTTGCTTTACCATCTTTACGATTGAATGCCACCAATGCATACATTGGCAATGACATTAACTCTAAACCTAGATATACCATTAACAATGTGTTTGCTGAAACCAATACCAACATACCAATCGTTGATAATAGGATCAGAATATAATATTCAGAATGATTTAGGTTAGATTCTGATAACTTTGGAAAGCTGTAGATCAAGCCCAATAATACAACCAACAACATTGCACTTTTGAGTTGCCCATTCGTACTATTCACAACAATTTCACTGTTCCAAAAATATTGGTTTTCTATTCCCGATGGAACCATCGTTAACAACAAAACAAATGCCACTAAAATTGCAGCCATACTGAAAAGATGGGTTGTCATAATACGACTTTGCTTACTAAAACATTCCAATAACAGGACACCAATCACTGCAATTGTCAGAACTAATTCCGGCAAAATTGCAATAAAGTCCATTGAAGTTAATCCGCTACTCATAATGATTTAATCCTTTCTATGGCTGACCAATGATTGTGATATTTGTTAAGAGGTGATCAATCGAAGCCTGCATAACATTGGCGAGTGGCGCTGGCCATACACCTAATAGAACAATCAAGATTGCTAAAATTGCTAACAAGAAATATTCGCGAGAATTGATATCTTTTAACTCTTTCACATGTTGATGAACCGCTTCACCCAAGATGACACGCTTTGTTAACCATAAGTTGTAAGCTGCACTTAAGATCAATGATGTTGCCACAGCAATTGTGATGTAGATACCGTAATGGAAACTCGCCAATAATACCCAGAACTCACCAATAAAGCCTGATGTACCTGGTAAACCTGAGTTTGCCATCGCAAAGAAAATGAAGAAAGCACCAAAAATTGGCATATGGTTAATCACACCACCATAATCCGCAATTTCACGTGAATGAACTCTGTCATACAGCACCCCAATGGATAAGAACATTGCTGCTGATACAAAACCATGAGAGATCATCTGCATCATACCGCCCTGAATTGCCATTTGGTTAGCAGCCAATGGTGCATCTGTGAATGCAACTGGCAACACGAAACCTAATGTCACAAAGCCCATATGTGCGATTGAAGAATAAGCAATCAATTTCTTCATATCTTTTTGTGCCAAAGCAACAAATGAGATGTAGATGATTGCGATGATGCTCATAGCGATGATCATTGGTGCAAAAAATGCGATACCTTCTGGCACGATTGGTAACATGAAACGTAAGAAGCCATAACCACCGATTTTCAATGTAATCGCTGCCAAAATCACAGAACCACCTGTAGGCGCTTCAACGTGAGCTGAAGGCAACCATGTATGAACTGGCCACATTGGTACTTTTACCGCAAAGCCCGCTAAGAATGCCAATAACAACCATTTCTGTTGTGATAAAGATAAATCTAAATGTGAGAATGCTTCGATACCAAATGTTTGGCCGTTAGACTGTAAGTACAAATAAATGATGGCAACCAATAAGAAGATGGACCCCAAAAATGTGTACAAGAAGAATTTCAATGCTGCAATCACACGATTTGGGCCACCCCAAATACCAATGATTAAGAACATTGGAATCAACATTGCTTCGAAGAAGATGTAAAACAATACAGAATCCATTGCTGCAAATACACCATTCATCAAACCAGCCATGATTAAGAACGCACCCAAATATTGATGGCGTTTATATGTAATCACATCCCAACCTGCAATCACAACAATTACTGTCATGAAGCTTGTTAAGAGGATAAATGGCATAGATAAACCATCTACACCCAAATGGTAGTTAATATTCAATGCTGGAATCCAAGATTTCAGCTCCACAAACTGCATTGCGTATGTTTCTGTGTTAAATGCGCCATATAATGGCAATGACACAATCAATGTCACAATACTCGCTGCCAATGCAAACATTCTTACACGGCAAGCATTTTTATCGCCAATTAGTAGTGTTGCGATCCCTGTAATGATCGGGACCCAAATCACTAAACTTAACCAAGGCATATTTTCGATACTCATCATTATGTCCTTATTTAAAAATGATTACCCAAGTCATCAATACAACCAAACCAACCGCCATTAACGACGCAGAGTGGTAGAGATAACCGGTTTGAAGTTTTCTAAATACGCCACCTAATTTAGACATTAAAGCAGCAGAGCCGTATACAGCGGTTTGATCGATGATACGATCGTCCACTTTCTTCCAGAAGAAACCACCCAATGATACAGCACCATCAGCGATGTATTTTTGGTTGATGTCATCAAAGTAGTATTTGTTCATAAATACATTCATCAAGCCAGTACGTTGCAGTGTTGCTGTGTAACGCGCTTCGATTGAAGGATTCTTCAAGTACATATACCAAGCAGCCACAACACCAAAGATTGCTAACCAAACAGGTAAAGAAACAAAGCCATGTAAGCTCATTGCCACAACGCCGTGGAACTCTTCTGCCACTTTAGCCAATGCATCATGTGCACTGCTCACTGTGATGGCATCTTGCAAGAATGAACCTGTGATGAAGTCGCCTGCGAAGAATAAACCCACTGCAAAAGATGGAATCGCTAATAAAATCAATGGACCAGTCACAACGAATGGAGATTCGTGTGGCTCATGTGCTAAATAACCTTGTTTATGGTCATGCTCACCCAATGAGTGGTCAATTTTATAACGAGGTTTACCATGGAATACTAAGAAATAAAGTCTGAGTGAATACAATGCTGTGATGAATACACTCGCAATTACTGCAAAGTATGCAAAACCACTACCAAAAATAGTACTGTTTTCTACAGCTAAGATGATTGCGTCTTTTGAGAAGTAACCTGAGAAGAATGGCGTACCGATCAATGCCAATGTACCAATCAAACATGTGAACCATGTGATTGGCATCTTCTTACGTAAACCACCCATGAAGCGCATATCTTGTTCATGATGCATCCCGATAATCACAGAACCTGCAGCTAAGAATAATAATGCTTTAAAGAATGCATGAGTCATCAAGTGAAATACTGCTGCTGAGTATGCTGATGCACCCAAAGCAACTGTCATATAACCCAACTGAGACAATGTTGAATATGCAACCACACGTTTAATGTCATTTTGGAATATACCCAAAATACCCATGAACAATGCAGTGATCGCACCAATGATCATGATGAATGACAATGCCGCATCTGATAACTCAAAGATTGGTGATAAACGAGAAACCATGAAGATACCTGCTGTCACCATTGTCGCTGCGTGAATCAATGCAGAGATTGGCGTTGGACCTTCCATCGAATCAGGCAACCAAACATGTAATGGCACCTGTGCTGATTTACCCATTGCACCAATGAATAAGAAGATCGCTGCAAATGTTAATACATTCCATTCTGTACCTAAAAAGCTCCAAGTTTGTGATAACAAACCTGGGTTTGAGTTTACTGAACGAAAAATATCATCATAATGTAGATTACCAGTTAGATAAACTAAGCTTGCAATCCCCACAATGAAACCAAAATCACCGACACGGTTCACAACGAATGCTTTCATGTTTGCATAGATTGCAGTTGGGCGTTTAAACCAGAAACCAATCAAGAGATATGATACTAAACCTACTGCTTCCCAACCAAAGAAGAGTTGCATTAAGTTATTCGACATCACCAACATCAACATTGAGAATGTGAACAATGAAATGTAGCTAAAGAAACGATTATAACCTTCGTCGCCCTTCATATAACCAATTGAGTAGATGTGAACCATCAATGATACAAATGTTACAACAACTAGCATCATCGCTGTTAAGTTATCCACAAGGAAACCCACAGCCACTGAAATTGAGCCAACGCTCATCCATTCGTAAACATTGCCATTGAATGTTGGTACTGCGCCTGTTGCATGCATATATAGCGTATATGCTGATAAAGCTGCTGACACAGCCACTAATCCAATTGTAATTGTATGCGCAACTTTATTAGAAATAATACGACACATTAAGCCTACTAATGCCGCACCAATCAAAGGTAGTAATGCGATTAATAAATAGATAGTCTTCATAGTATTATCCTTTTAACTCATCCATTTCATCGACATTGATGGTTTGACGTTTTCTATAAACTAGAATCAAAATAGCCAAACCAATTGCAACTTCTGCTGCTGCAACCGCTAGTACGAAGAAAACAAAAACTTGCCCAGCTGGATCTTCTGAAGTTGGCACCAAAAAGTTACCTGAGAACTTAGAAAATGCGACAAATAAAATATTAGAAGCTAACAACATCAATTCAATTGACATCAATAACACCACAATATTTTTGCGATTAATGAAAATACCAGCCATACCAATACAGAATACTGCACTGGCTAGCATAATATAATCTGTTACTAATAGTTGCATGCTTAGCCCTCCCCTTTCTCAGCTGTTGGTGTTTCAACTGGCAAAGCTTCCCACTGAGATGCATCCAATTTCACCACTTTTAATCTTTCTTCTGGTCTAGCTTTTAACTGCTCGCTCACTGGCATATATCTTGTGTAACTGCGGCGTGGGCGAAGCGTCAAACTGATTGCTGCGATCATACCTACTAACAAAATCAATGCCACAATTTCAAATGCATAGATATAGTGTGTATATAAATACATACCTAAGTTTGCTGTGTTGCTATAGCTTGCTGAAACAGCAGATGACACAACCTCTACAGCATATGGGTGTGTTTCTGAAAATACAGAATTTTTACCCACTAAAACCATGCCCATTTCCACAATCATAATCAACGTCAACACAATGCCAAGTGGCAAGTATTTAATAAAACCTTGTTTCACTAGTTCAGTAGAAACATCGATCATCATCACAACGAAGAGGAAGAGAACCATTACCGCACCAACGTAGATCACAACAAGCGCTAAGCCTAAAAATTCAGCTTGGATCAACATCCACAAAGCAGCTGTAGTCACAAAACATAGAATCAAGTGCATCACTGCTGTCACAGGGTTACGTGCAGTAATTACACGAACTGCTGCGTAAAGTAGAATTAAAGAGAATACATAAAATAATATTTTTAATAACATTCTGCAGCCCCCTTAGCGAAATTTCGCGTCTGCTGCGCGATCCTTAGCAATTTGTGGTTCTAAACGATCCCCAAGCGCTAACAGTTTTTCTTTACACATAATATTGTCGCCTTTGGTTTCCATGTGGTAATCAAAAGTACGTGTCAATACGATTGAATCAACAGGACAAGCCTCTTCACACAAACCACAGAATACACATTTGAATAGATCAATATCGTAACGTGTTGTACGGCGAGTACCATCTGCACGTTCATCTGATTCAATATTAATTGCTTGTGCTGGACATGCTGATTCACACAATTTACATGCGATACAACGCTCTTCTCCATTTGGATAACGACGCAATGCGTGCAACCCTCTGAAACGTGGAGATTGTGGTGTTTTTTCCTCAGGATAACTGATCGTTATCTTTGGACGAAACATATAGCGAAATGTAATCGCTAAGCCTTTTCTTAATTCTAGTAAAGAGAAGGTTGCATAGATAGATTTTAATTTCTTAAACATTGCTAATTCCTACTCTATTGAAACCAATAGTTAATGCCGAGCACATACAACACGATCACAAAGAAAATCCAACCGATAGATAGTGGTATGAACACTTTCCAACCCAAACGCATGATCTGATCATAACGATAGCGAGGGAATGTTGCTCTTAACCAAATGTATGTGAACAAGAAAAATGCCATTTTCATCAACATCCAGAAAATACCATCTTGACCAATCAATGGAATATTTTGTAAACCAGGGATTCCGCTGAATGGCGATAACCATCCACCAAAGAATAATAGCGATGCCAATGCTGAAACTAGGATCATATTTGCATATTCAGCCAAGAAGAAACATGCAAATCCTGTGCCTGAGTACTCAACGTGGAAACCTGCAACAATTTCAGATTCACCTTCCACTAAGTCAAATGGTGCACGGTTTGTTTCAGCAACACCTGCAATAAAGTACAACACAGCCATCGGTAATAATGGGATGAAATACCATCTCAAAATACTCATACCTTGCTGACCTTCTACGATTTTCGTGAAATTCAATGAACCTGATAACATCACAACTGTGATCAATGCAAAGCCCATTGCTAATTCATAAGAGATCACTTGCGCACCACTTCGAATCGCACTTAACATTGCATATTTAGAGTTAGATGCCCAACCTGCGATGATGATTGCGTAAACCCCCAAAGAGGTCATTGCCAAAATATATAGCAAACCAGCATCAATATTGGCCCCCACCAAACCATCACCAAAGGGCACAACTGCCCACGCAGCAAACGCTGTTGTTACGATGATGATTGGAGATAATACAAAAAACACCTTATTTGCAGCAGATGGAATCACCCACTCTTTAAAGATCATTTTAATCAAGTCAGCAAATGGCTGTAGTAAACCAAATGGTCCTACACGGTTTGGACCTAAACGCGTATGCATTACTGCCAAAACACGACGCTCTGCATATGTCATATATGCAACTGCAATTACCACAGGCAAAACAACTGCCAACGTTTTCAAAAGCGCCCAAACGAGAGGATAAAAAATAATTGCTTTAATAATTTCCATTATTTACCCCTCAATCGCTTCGTAATAATCAATCATTAAACCAAACTCCCTTGGAATTCTTAAGCAATTGGCAGCCATTTTTGCTGTTGAACGCACATTGAACTCTTGACCTTCCAAAATCCATTGTGTTTGCTGCACAGCTTCATTGCCTACAACACGCTTACGTGCTGCCAATGGTGTTGCTTGCAATGCAGGTGCACGACGAACGTAAGCATCTGTCGAATAGATTGATTCCATTGGTACAGCAACTAAACCTACTTGTTCGGTGGCATTCCAATTTAAATCTGTTGCATATGGCATGAAGTTTGTGTGTGCGTTTGTGACTAATTGCCCCATGCACTCTGCTAATACATCTGAGCAATGAATATAATCAAAACCTGAGAATTCAAATTCATTACCTAACACACGTAAGATTTTCCAAAGTGGTTTAGATTCAAAACTTGGCTCTGCAGCTGCTTTCACTGTTTGCAATTGTCCTTCCAAATTCATCAAACTACCATCTGTTTCGCCCCAAGCTGCTGTTGGCAAAATAATCGTTGCAACATCACGCAATACTTCGGAAACAAATGGTGTCATTGCCACAACCAATTCAGCCTGTTTCAATGCTTTCAATACAGATTTGCGCTCAATAAAATCATGCTCAGGATCAATTGCACCAACCAAGATGTAAGCTTTCAATGGATTTTCGATCATTGCATGCGTATTGCCTTTGGCAACGCCTGTCAATGAAGCACCTGCCATATTTGCACCTTCCGCAATATAACCAAATGTACTGTTAGAAATTTCAGCAATATTTTGACAAAGCGCTCGAATCACAGAGAAATCAGGATTAGATACAGCATCTTTACCTAATACAATCCACTGCTTATTATCATTGCCAAACATATTTGCGATTTCAATTGATCTCGCATCACTGCTTGCTTTTTCAACAATATTCGCTAATTCAGGTGCAACAGTTTTTTGCATTTTCTGAGACACTGCAACCAATACATTAGCCAATACATTCACCCATTGATTAGGTGCTGCAATAACTGCTTCTGTTGGGTGCAATTGATCAGTATCATAAGTATTCAATAATGCAACTTTCGCACCGTTTTTAACAGCTTCACGAATGTCTATTGCCAATACTGGTACTTCCATTCTTGGATCAGCACCCACTAAGAAGATGGAATCCAAAGATTTTACATCTTGAATCGCAACGCCAAGCGAACGGAATGCCGGTTCAACTGAATCACTGCTAAAATCTACTTGTCTAAAGCGAGAATCGATTTTTGTAATACCCAATTGATCAGCTAATTTCTTCGTTAAGAACTGCTCTTCAATTGTCGCAGATGGAGAAACAAAAATACCTACTTGATCTGCACCCAATTTTTGTACAGCACCTTCAATTGCCATACGAGTTGCCTTCAAGCCGTTAATCCAATCCACTTGCTCTAAAACTTTCTTTTCATTTATGATCATTGGTGATTTTGCACGATCAACACTAAAGTTTGCTTCATAGCTGAAACGATCACGATCTGAGATCCAAACCTGATTAATCGATTCATTTTCACGTGAAACCACACGAGCAATTTTACCGCGCAATGTATGAATTGAAGTATTTGTCCCTAAGCCATCATGAATACTGACTGAATCATTCTTTTTATATTCCCAAGGCCTTGCTTGGAATTTAGATGGTTTAGCTGTCAAAGCACCAACAGGACATAAATCAATGATATTACCAGAAACTTCCGATGATAGAGAATGCTTCACATAAGTTGTAATCTCTAATCTATCACCACGATCAACACCGCCTAACTCACGTAAACCTGCAATTTCTTCACCATAACGCACGCAACGTGTACATTGAATACAACGATTCATAAATGTTTCTACCAATGGGCCAATATCAATTTTTTCATAATGGCGCTTTGCATCGATATACATTGAATGTTGATTACCAAAACCTACAGAATTATCTTGTAATTCACACTCACCACCTTGATCACATACAGGGCAATCTAGTGGGTGATTAATTAACAAAAATTCCATAACTGCTTTTTGTGCAGCACGCGCTTTTTCATTGCGTGTACGAATAATCATGCCATCTGATACTTGCGTTGCACATGCAGGCATTGGCTTAGGCATTCTTTCAATATCCACCAAGCACATACGACAACTTGCTGCGATGGATAATTTATCGTGATAGCAAAAACGTGGAATTGGTACGCCTACTTCATCTGCAACCTCAATCACAGAACGCCCTGCTTCTACATCATATTGTTTGCCATCTATTTCGATAGAGAGCATTTGTTTATCAGTCATTGCTCGCTCCTTCAACCATAGATCTACCATGTTCAATATAATATGCAAATTCATGACCAAAGTGTTTGATGAAACTCAACACTGGCATTGCTGCTGCATCCCCAAGTGCACAAATCGTACGGCCGCCGATATTATTCGCAATATGCTCTAAACGCTCCATATCTTCAGGAACACCTTTACCTTGCAAAATACGATCAACAACGCGATACAACCAACCTGTACCTTCACGACATGGTGTACATTGACCACATGATTCGCTGAAATAGAAACGAGATAGGCAACGCAATGCTTTAACCATATCTGTTGTCTCATCCATCACAATGACTGCGCCAGAACCTAACATTGATCCTGTCACTTTAGCGATTGAGTCATAATCCATGTTTGCTTGCATCATTAAATCACCTGGAACAACAGGTACTGATGATCCACCTGGAATCACAGCTTTTAATTTACGACCTTGCCAAACACCACCACACATATCCAATAATTCAGAGAATGGCGTGCCCATATTGATTTCATAGTTACCTGGTTTTGCAACATGACCCGATACTGCAAATAATTTTTGACCACCTGCACCCGGAATACCTAAACCAGAGAACCATTCAGGACCATTACGAATGATGCGACCCACTGATGATAATGATTCAGTATTATTAATTGTTGTGGGTTTTCCATATAAACCCACAGCTGCAGGGAATGGTGGTTTGAATCGTGGTTGACCTTTTTTGCCTTCCAATGATTCTAGCAATGCCGTTTCTTCACCACAAATATACGCACCCGCACCAATTGCAGGATGAATATCCACAGAAATACCTGTGCCTTTAATATTTTCGCCGAGTAATCCTGCTGCATATGCTTCATCTAAAGCATTCTGGAAGCGAATCGCTGGCTCATCCAAGAATTCACCACGCATATAGTTATATGAATGGCGTGCATTCATTGCATAACTTGCGATTGCCATACCTTCAACCAAAGCATGCGGGTTAAAACGTAAAATATCACGATCTTTACAAGTGCCTGGCTCAGACTCATCCGAGTTACATACTAAGTAACGAGTGATACCTTCACCTTTTGGCATGAAACTCCATTTCACACCAGTTGGGAAGCCCGCACCACCACGACCGCGAAGCCCTGAAGCCTTCACCATATCAATCACTTCATCACGACTTAATTCACCGTTGAGAATACGGCGCCATGCGTCATAACCACCTAATTTTTCATAAGTTTTAATCGACCACGGCTCATCATGACCAAGTGTAAAATAACAAACTTGATTCATCATCAGTGTTCACCTTTCTCTGCACTTGCTGCAATTGCATCCAATATTTCATCGATCTTCTCGATCGTGATATTTTCATAATAGACATGATTGATCTGCATTGCAGGCGCATAACTACAAGCTGCCAAGCATTCTTCTTCTTTCTTCAAGTAGAAAACACCATCTTCTGTCGATTCGCCGGCTTTAATGCCAAGCTTATCTTCAACGTGAGCAAGAATTTTCTCACCACCACGCAACATACAAGAAATATTGGTACAGATCGAAATTGAGTTACGACCACAAGGCTTGGTTTCATACATTGAGTAAAACGTCGCAACTTCATATACAGCAATTGGTGGGATTTCCAAATATTCAGCAATCGCATCCATCAACTCTGTTGTCAAA
>NZ_MVDO01000176.1 GCF_002006755.1 Wohlfahrtiimonas larvae
ACGGCTCATCATGACCAAGTGTAAAATAACAAACTTGATTCATCATCAGTGTTCACCTTTCTCTGCACTTGCTGCAATTGCATCCAATATTTCATCGATCTTCTCGATCGTGATATTTTCATAATAGACATGATTGATCTGCATTGCAGGCGCATAACTACAAGCTGCCAAGCATTCTTCTTCTTTCTTCAAGTAGAAAACACCATCTTCTGTCGATTCGCCGGCTTTAATGCCAAGCTTATCTTCAACGTGAGCAAGAATTTTCTCACCACCACGCAACATACAAGAAATATTGGTACAGATCGAAATTGAGTTACGACCACAAGGCTTGGTTTCATACATTGAGTAAAACGTCGCAACTTCATATACAGCAATTGGTGGGATTTCCAAATATTCAGCAATCGCATCCATCAACTCTGTTGTCAAATAGCCATTATTATCATGCTGAACTTCTCTTAAAGCAGCTAAAAGCGCAGACTGTTTACGATCTTCTGGGAAATGCTTCAACCATTTATCGATCTCTTGTCGTGAACGCTCCGTTAAAATTTCTTTTGCACTCATAATCTATGCCTTAATTCAGTTATCTATATTTAACGATCAATGTCGCCGAACACCAAGTCCAACGTACCTACAACCGCCACCACATCGCCAAGCATATGACCTTTTGTTAAAGTTTCTAATGCTGCCAAATGTGGAAAACCTGCTGGGCGAACTTTTACACGATACGGTTTATTAGCACCATCAGATACAAGATAAACGCCCATTTCACCTTTTGGATGCTCGATCGCTGCGTAAACTTCCCCCTCAGGAACACAGTAACCTTCTGAATACAATTTAAACTGTTGAATCAAATCTTCCATAGACTCTTTCATTTCAGCACGTTTAGGCGGAGAGACAACGCTATCTTCTAGCATTACAGGACCAGGATTCTTCTCTAACCAATCAGCACATTGTTTCATGATGCGATTAGATTGGCGCATCTCTTCCCAGCGAACCAAGAAACGATCATAACAATCGCCTTCTTTGCCGACAGGAATATCAAAGTCTAAATATTCATAAGCTGCATATGGCTGAGTCTTACGTAAATCCCAAGCAACACCTGAAGCCCGCAGCATTGGCCCTGTTAAGCCTAAATTCATTGCTTCTTCTGCAGTGACTTGGCCAATACCAACAATACGCTGTTTCCAAATGCGATTTTCAAATAGTAATGTTTTGTACTCTTCTAAATGCTTATCAAAACGTACTGTAAAATCTTTCACAAAATCTAAAAATGATTCACGTGGTTTATTTAAACGATCTACTTTCTTTTGATTACGGAATTTATTGACTTCATACTTTGGCATTTCATCAGGGATATCTTTTGCAACACCCCCTGGGCGATAATAAAATTGATGTAAACGAGCGCCTGTTGCTGCTTCACACATATCCATCAAATCTTCACGATCACGGAAACAGTACAAGAACATTCCCATCGCACCCAAGTCAATACCATGCGCGCCCAACCACATTAAGTGATTTTGCAAGCGATAGATTTCATCAAATAAAGTACGGATATATTTCGCACGAATTGGTGCTTCAATGCCCAATGCCTTCTCAATTGCCAATACATAAACGTGTTCATTACACATACAGGATGAGTAATCCATACGGTCCATGTAGCCAATCGATTGATTGTAAGGTTTAGCTTCTGCTAGTTTTTCAGTACCACGATGCAATAATCCAATATGTGGATCAGCACGCATAATGGTTTCCCCATTCATTTCCAAAATCAAACGCAAAACACCATGCGCTGCAGGATGCTGAGGACCGAAGTTTAATGTGTAGTTTTCAATATTTGCCATTAGTTCAGCTCCTCTTTACGAATGACACGAGGGATAACCACTCGAGATTCAATACTCACAGGCTGATAAACCACTCTCTCTAATTCTGGGTCATACCAAATTTCCACATGACCTGTTAAAGGGAAATCTTTACGTAATGGATGACCAATAAAGCCGTAGTCCGTTAAAATACGACGTAGATCAGGATGACCATTAAAAATAATGCCGAATAGATCAAATGCTTCACGCTCAAACCAATTCGCACTTTTATAAATATCATTCACAGAATCAACCATTGGAAAGTTATCATCTTTCATGAATGTTTTAATGCGAACTCGTGCATTACACTGAATAGATAACAAATGATATACAGCGGCAAAACGATTTGGCATTTCTGCATTTTTACGCACTTCATCTAAAGAAGATTCTTTGCGGCCAACGGATGTTTCATGAACAGCTCGACTGAATCCGTGATTACTCGCTTCGATATCCCACTCAGCAATACCGTAAGCTGCATAGTCAACACCACAAATATCCATTAAATTCTCAAATGGTAATTTATCATTGGTATGCAACAATTCTATTGTTTCGTGTAAATGATCGCTATCAACAATGATGGTCAATTCATTTCTAGCAATTTTGCTTGAAACAATTCGATCACCCAATACAGACGATAATGTCGTCAGAATAGTTTCTGGTCGTAAAATAACCGACATTGGCTCCCCCTAGCTTAAACGCGCAATAGTACTTGTACGCTTAATCTTCTTATGCAATTGCAAAATACCGTAAATCAATGCTTCAGGTGTTGGTGGACAACCTGGTACATACACATCCACAGGCACAACGCGATCTACACCACGCACAACAGCGTATGAGTAGTGATAATAGCCCCCGCCATTCGCACATGAACCCATAGATAAAACCCATTTAGGCTCTGGCATTTGATCGTAAACTTTACGTAATGCAACAGCCATTTTATTTGTCAATGTTCCTGCAACAATCATCAAATCTGATTGGCGCGGAGATGGTCTAAATACAGAGTTACCAAATCTATCCAAATCGTAACGTGCAGCCCCTGTATGCATCATCTCAATTGCACAACATGCTAAACCAAAGGTGACAGGCCACAATGAACCTGTTCGAGCCCAGTTAATCGCGCTATCTAATGTTGTGGTGACAAATCCTTTGTCTAAAGCGCCTTCTATTCCCATTCTAATGCCCCTCTCTTCCACTCATATGCAAATCCCACAACGAGCAAGAATAAGAAAACTGAAACAGCAGCAATACCAACTATTCCAACCTCACGCCATACAACTGCCCAAGGGATTAAAAATGCTAACTCTAAATCGAAAACTATAAACAAAATCGCCACTAAATAGAATCTAACATCAAACTTCATTCGTGCATCTTCAAATGCTTCAAAACCACACTCATAAGGTGAGAGCTTTTCTACACTGTCTTTTTTGGGAGATAGGAAATAACCTAAAGCAACTAAGATTATTCCGAAGATGAGGCTGAACCCAATAAACACGAGCACTGGCAAATAATCCATCATAGCGATTATCCTCTTCTAATAAACATCAATTTTGGTGGCAAGTACGCCTTGTAAAAAACCACGATTTAGCATAAAAATCTTTGATCAGGCTAATTGCTTATATTAATTCTAACCAAGAAAGCATTCAACTCTTTCGGTTTTTCACGGTACCATATAGTAACAGAAAATAACCTAATTGGGAGCGAGTACAAGATGACCTTACACTTTCTAGACGAAAATCAAGAAAATATTCAGTGGTTCAAAAAGCATGAAAATGACTTCATTAAATTACGTCAATTTTTTCATGAAAATCCTGAACTCTCTAAAAAAGAGTTTACAACAACCGACAAAATCAATGCCCTACTTGAATCATGGGGCATAAAAACTGACCGATCCTTTTTAGAAACTGGTGTAATTGGACTCATTAAAAAAGGTACAAACTCAAAAAGAATCGGTTTACGCGCGGATATTGATGCACTACCAATTGACGAAAATACAGATCTTATATATAAATCAAAAAAAGCAGGGATAATGCATGCATGTGGTCATGATGGCCATTTAACGATGCTTCTTTTTGCAGCAAAATATCTAAAAGAAGTGGCTGATTTTGATGGGGAAATTTTATTAATCTTTCAACCAAATGAAGAAGATAGTGCAGGCGCTCGTGATTTCATCGAAGCCGGGTTATTTAAAAAATATCCTGTCGATGCTGTGTATGCAATGCATAACTTTCCAGGGGCTGAAGTTGGCTCATTGTTAATCTGTGATGGCCCACAAATGGCTGGTACCGTTGGCATCGAAATCGACATTCATGGTATTGGTTGCCATGCAGCCCATCCTTACAAAGGTGTTGATCCTATCGTGACTGCAGCACAAGTAATTGTTGCACTTCAATCCATCCCTACCCGAAATATGCCCGCAACTGATAGTGTGATCATAACAATCGGCACTATTCATGGTGGAACAGCACACAATGTTATTCCTGAAACTGTAAAGCTTACAGGCACCCTTCGTTATTTTGATCCCAAAATTCGAGAACTTACTAAACAGCGTATCCGTGAAATTACAGAAGGCATTTGCACAGCTTTCGGTGCACGTGCAGATATTCACTTAGATGATGGCTATATCGCAACTACCAACCATACAAAAGAAACAGAAATCGCACTAAAAGCTGCTCAAACACTTTTTAAATCTGAAGCTATTTCAACAGAAAAAATACCCTCTATGGGCGCAGAGGATTTTGGCTTTATGCTAGCAGATCAAAAAGGTGCTTATTTTTATATTGGCAATGGCCCAGATTCTTCAAGTAATAAACTCCACAATGCAGGTTTTGATTTTAATGATCGCAATTTATTGTATGGTGGTGCTTATTGGGCAACACTCGCACAATATTATTTGAATAACGCACAAAGTTAATAATATGTTAAAATCTATACAACCAATATTAATATGACTAAATAGCTAACTATTATGAAAAAAACTCTATATTTCTGCCTGCTACTCATCGCCGCATCTTCTGTAGCGCAAGCTCAGCAAATGTATCGTTGGACTGATAGCAAAGGTGTTGTTCACTACACTGAATATGCACCAGACGAAGTTCGTCAACAAATCCTAAATTTTGATAAAGATCAACCTCGTGTTGATACATCAGCACAAGATGTTAAAAAATTGGACATCATGCAACCAACACAAGCTGTCCTCGTTGAGATTGAAGAAAAGCAAAACTTTGATCCTGCTGACAGAAAAAATACTAGCAAAGGCGTTACCATCCCTTCAAAAGCCCTAGATCCTTCCACAATGACTTATTGCCAAATTATTCATAAAAACCTAGAAACATTTACGGCATTAGAAAATGGTGAATTTGATCAATTATTATTAGTGGCACAATCAGGCGCACAAACACGTATCTCTCCTGAAAATATTCAAACACAATATAAGACAACAATAGATAATTTAGAGAAATATTGTTTACAATAGTCTATGTTTAGTTCTATATATCAATGGAGCGCTAGCGCTCCATTTTTTTGTCACACTTTTTGCTGAGAAAGTCATATATGAAAACCTCTCATTTTCCATTGAGCACCACTAAGGAATTCCCAAAAGATGCAGAGATCATCTCTCATCAGTTAATGATCAAATCAGGTATGATCCGCCGTTTGGCATCAGGCTTGTATACTTGGTCTCCGTTAGGCTTACGCGTTTTACATAAAGTTGAGAATGTTGTTCGTGAAGAAATGGACAAATCAGGCAGCTTAGAAGTTTTAATGCCTTCAGTGATTCCTGCAGAATTATGGAAAGAAACTGGTCGATGGGATCAATTTGGCAAGCAATTATTAACATTGAAAGATCGTCATGAAAATGATTACTGCTTAGGCCCAACGCACGAAGAAGCAATCACAGACTTCGCACGCCAAGAATTAAAAAGCTATCGTCAATTACCCATCAGCTTTTATCAAATTCAATGGAAATTCCGCGATGAAATTCGCCCTCGTTTTGGCGTAATGCGCTCACGCGAATTCTTGATGAAAGACGCTTATTCATTCCACATTGACGCGGCATCATTGGAAGCAGAATACCAAAACATGTATCGCACATATTCTGCGATCTTTGATCGCTTGCAATTGGAATACCGTGCTGTATTGGCTGACTCAGGCGCAATCGGTGGTGATCGCTCACAAGAATTCCACGTTTTAGCTGATTCAGGTGAAGATGCAATTGTGATCTCAACAGAATCTACATATGCTGCAAATATTGAACGCGCTGAAACACATGCTGGCACAAAATATGCAGCACCGCAACAAGCATTTGAAAAAGTCGCAACACCCAACGCACGTACAGTAGAAGATGTCGCTAAACAATTAAATGTTCCCATCGCTAAAATCACGAAAACATTAATTGTTCACGCGGAAGATGGTAGCTTAATCGCGATCTGTTTACGCGGCGATCACTCATTGAATGAAGTGAAAGCAGGCAACTTTAAAGGCATTGCAAACCCTGTAGTATTCGCATCAGATGCTGAAATTGTTGAAAAACTAGGGGTTTCTCCTGGCTCAATCGGCCCTGTAAACTTACCCATTCCAGTATTGTTTGATCATGCGTTATATTCAGAAAGTGATTTCATTTGTGGTGCAAACGAAAATGGCTTCCATTATGTTGGTGTAAATTTTGAACGCGACTTACCTTTTACAGGCACACATGATTTTCGCAATATCGAAGAAGGTGACATTTCTCCTGATGGACAAGGAACAGTCAAGTTTATTCGCGGGATCGAAGTTGGTCATATTTTCCAATTAGGCAACAAGTACAGCACTGCGATGAATGCTTCTGTTGTAAACGAAAATGGCGAACAAACCATTATGGAAATGGGCTGTTATGGTATTGGTATGACGCGCATCGTTGCAGCCGCAATCGAACAATCGCATGATGAAAAAGGTATTATTTGGCCTGACGTCATGGCGCCATTCAAATTATCATTGATCCCAATGAACTACCACAAATCAGAAGTTGTGAAAGAATTGGCAGATAAACTATATAAAGAATTCTTAGCATTAGGCGTTGAAGTATTATTGGAAGATCGCGACATTCGCCCAGGCAATGCATTCAATGATCATGAATTAATTGGCATCCCACATCGTTTAGTGATCGGTGAGCGTGGATTAAAAAACAACGAATTGGAATACAAAGGTCGTAAAGATGCAGAAAGCTCATTCATTCCTGTAGATTCTGCTGTTGAATTCATCATGAACCAATTGAAAAAATAATTTTCACAGATTAGTTCTCAATCATTAACATAAGATCCTGCCCTGCTTTGCTTGGTAGGATTTTTTATATCTATAAGTTTTAAGCAACAAAAAAGCGCCTGAATCATCAGACGCTTTTTGTTTGCTAATTTAAACTTAAGTTTAAATTACTTGCTCAAACCTGCTTGAGCCATAACTTCTGTTGCAAAATCGATTGTTTCAACTTCAACACCTTCACCTAATTCAAAACGTACAAACGCTTTAACTTTAGCTGATTTAGATTTCAACAACTTGCCAACGCTCATATCAGGATCTTTGATGAATGCTTGACCTTCCAAAGTAACTTCTTCTAAGTACTTACGAATACGACCTTCAACCATTTTTTCAACGATGTCAGCTGGCTTACCTGATTCAGCAGCTTGTGCTGAATAGATATCACGTTCACGATCCAACAATTCAGCTGGAACTTCAGAAGCATCGATACAAACTGGATTAGCAGCAGCAATGTGCATTGCTACATCTTTTGCTAAATCTTCGTCACCACCTTCAACTTCAACGATAGCAGCAATACGGCCACCGTGAACATAACCACCGATAGTGCCTGTTGCGTTCAATACTGTTAAACGACGCACGTTCATGTTTTCGCCGATTTTAGCGATCAAACCTTTACGAACTTCATCAACTGTAGAACCATTCAATGCTTGCGCACCTAATTCTTCAACTGTTGTGATATCGCTATTCAAAGCAATATCTGCAGCATCATTAGCAAATTTCAAGAAATCTTCATTCTTAGTTACGAAGTCTGTTTCACAGTTAACTTCTAAGATCAAAGCTTTTGAAGCGTTTTGACGAACCAACAATAAACCTTCTGCCGCAGCACGATCAGATTTCTTATCAGCTTTTGCCAAACCATTTTTACGCATCAAATCGATAGCCGCTTCCATGTCACCGTTAGTTTCAGTCAATGCTTTTTTACAATCCATCATCGCTGAACCAGTACGTTCACGGAGTTCTTTAACCATTGCAGCAGTAATATTTGACATTTTAAAACCTCATTAATTAATGAATATCTCTAAAATAAAAGCGCCCAAAGAACGGGCGACTCTTATTGAATGCTTAAAACAATCTGTTGAGATTGATTATGCTTCAGTAGCTTCAGCTTCTACGTAGCCATCTTTTTCGATAACTTCAGCAGCTAATTTAGCGTTAGAACCACGGCCAGCGATAACAGCATCTGCTGCTGCTTTTGCGTACAATTGAATCGCACGAATCGCATCATCGTTACCAGGAATAACATAATCAACACCTTCTGGTGAGTTGTTTGTATCTACGATACCAATTACAGGAATACCCATTTTACGAGCTTCTGCAACAGCATTTTTTTCGTAACCAACATCGATTACAAATAATGCATCAGGAATAGAAGGCATATCTTTGATACCACCCAAGCTGCGCTCTAATTTTTCTAATTCACGAGCAAGCATGATGCCTTCTTTCTTGTTGAAGCGTTCGATAGAACCATCTTCTTTCATCGCTTCAATTTCACGTAAACGCTTGATAGAGTTTTTCACTGTTTTGAAGTTAGTCAACATACCACCTAACCAACGGTGATCAACGTATGGCTGTCCTGCACGCGTTGCTTCAGCTGCGATAGTTTCTTGTGCTGCACGTTTTGTACCAACAAAAAGAATACGACCATTTTTTGCAGCGATGCTTGAAATTACGTTCATTGCATCTTCAAATAATGGTACTGTTTTTTCTAAGTTGATGATATGAATCTTTTGACGGTCGCCAAAGATGTAGTTTTTCATCTGTGGGTTCCAGTAACGTGTTTGGTGACCGAAGTGAACACCAGCTTCTAGCATATCGCGCATAGTAACGTTTGACATTGTTTTATCCTTTAAAAATTTAGGGTTGAGCCTCCAAGCATATTTAAGCGGACTTTATCAGCACCCAACACTTAAACAGTTCAGCTTGTGAGTCGTTTATTAAATTTCTTAGCTCGAACTTTTAATTAAGAATCCAAAACTAAGCACGGCTTTATACCATATTGGTATGAAAATTTCAATTTTTTTCAAATATTAAGATGCATTTAATCCCTATCTATCAACTACAAGATTCGGCCTTTTCATGGTAGACTACACCAGTTAATTTTTAAGGAATAAGCGTAATGAGTTATAAAAATGATTGTTTCATTAAAACACTTCTGCGAGAGCAAACATATAAGACACCATGTTGGATGATGCGCCAAGCAGGTCGTTATTTACCAGAATACCGTGCAACGCGCGCTAAAGCTGGTAATTTTATGAATCTTTGTATGTCACCTGAGTTAGCAACAGAAGTAACTTTACAACCCATCGACCGCTTTGGTTTTGATGCTGCAATTCTTTTCTCTGATATCTTAACGATCCCTGATGCAATGGGATTAGACTTAACATTTGAAGAAGGCAAAGGCCCGATCTTTAGAAAACCATTAACAACCGAAGAAGAAATTCGTAATCTTCGTAAAGTTGGCATGGAAGAAGAGCTAGGTTACGTAATGGACGCTGTACGCATGATCGTTAAAGAATTAGACAATCGTGTACCATTAATCGGCTTCTCTGGCAGCCCATGGACTCTAGCAACTTATATGTTAGAAGGCTCAACCAGCAAAGAATATACAAAAATCCGCGGGTTAATGTATTCAAATCCAGCATTATTACATGCATTATTAGATCAATTAGCAGATGTAGTGATTGAGTATCTTAATGCTCAGATCGTTAATGGCGTAGCTGCAGTACAGATCTTTGATACCTGGGGCGGATTATTAAGCAAAGAGTGTTATAAAGAATTCTCTTTACGCTACACACAAAAAATCCTCAATGGTTTAATCAAAAACTATAACAATCAAGAAATTCCATCTATCATTTTCACAAAAAATGGTGGCGCATGGTTATCTGAACAAGCAAACGTAGGCGCAAACGCTGTTGGTTTAGACTGGATGACTGATCTTGATCATGCTCGTGCATTAATTGGTAATAAAGTTGTATTACAAGGCAATATGGACCCTGCTGTGTTATTAAGCAATCCTGAAATTGTTCGCGCTGAAGTTAAGAAAGTCTTAGATAAATTTGGCGTAGGTGGCGGCCACATTTTCAATCTAGGACATGGTATTTTCCCTGGCATCGATCCTGAAAACGTAAAAGCCATGGTGGATGCAGTCCGTGAACTTAGTCCTGCCTATCATTAACAACAATAAGAGAGCGCCCATGCAATACGAAGATAAACATTGGAGTGATGATGTTGAGATCTTCTCTTCGGGTGCAATCATTGTGCGTTTAGAAAATAAAAGCTTTCGGTATTTATTACTGAAAGCTTATAATTTCTGGGATTTTCCTAAGGGTCAAGTTGAATTGGGTGAAAGTGCATTAGAAGCAACCATCAGAGAAGTGC
>NZ_MVDO01000177.1 GCF_002006755.1 Wohlfahrtiimonas larvae
ATCCTGAAAACGTAAAAGCCATGGTGGATGCAGTCCGTGAACTTAGTCCTGCCTATCATTAACAACAATAAGAGAGCGCCCATGCAATACGAAGATAAACATTGGAGTGATGATGTTGAGATCTTCTCTTCGGGTGCAATCATTGTGCGTTTAGAAAATAAAAGCTTTCGGTATTTATTACTGAAAGCTTATAATTTCTGGGATTTTCCTAAGGGTCAAGTTGAATTGGGTGAAAGTGCATTAGAAGCAACCATCAGAGAAGTGCAAGAAGAAACAACAATCACTGATTTAAATTTTCGATGGGGATTTGATTTTTACCAAACACCTGCTTACTTTAAAGGTAAGAAAATCGCACGTTATCATCTTGCAGAAACTCAAAGATATGAAATCTCTTTACCCATCAACCCTGAACTAGGCCATCCCGAACACAATGATTGGATATGGGCAACCCGCGCGCAAGCACTGAAATTGGTTACACCAAGAGTTAGAGAAGCTATCTATTGGTCTGATCTTTTCTTAGCCCATGACCCGAGAATAATATAAGGTAGTTTGATCATTCATAACTCAAAATTTATTTTATTAGTCATATAGTATATAGTAAGGACACATGCGCTATATTGATGAATTGGAGAACACTGATGGCAGCACCACTAACTAAAATTTTATGTATTGATGATGACCAAGATATCCTCAGCATCATTGAGTTTTCTCTCTCAGAAGTTGGAGGCTTTGAAGTATTAGCCTGTAACTCTGGCGCTGAAGCGTTAGAAAAAGTAGATGGCTTCGCACCACAAATGTTCTTAATTGATGTGATGATGCCTGGCATGAGCGGACCTGAAGTTTTAGCTGAATTGCACAAGCAACCACAATATGCTTCAACGCCAGCAATTTTTTTAACAGCTAATGCAAATTTTGCAGCATATTCAGAAGCAAAACCCCCTAAATTATTGGGTGTTTTAACTAAACCTTTTGACCCAATGCAGTTACCAGAACGCATTCAAAAACTTTGGGACGAGTTCATGTAATATGCTCAATCAAACAATTTTAAAAGTACTGCACGATGCAGGGCAATATTTTCATACATATTCAGGCAGTACTTTTGTTGTTTTATTAGATCAAGTTTCAAAAGCACAAACTAGCAGTATCGCTAAAGACATTGCACTACTTTGTGCTTTGAATATCAAAATCATCCTTATCGCACCTTCTCATCCCATCGGACAACCTTTCGTTATACGATCAGATGAAGAATTAGAACAACTGCTAGTTAAAACTCAAGTCACACAACGTAAAGCTGAAGTATTACTGAACCAAGCTTTCTATCAATACCAAATTAATTCTGCCATTGTTTCTAGCAGTGCTGTGACAACCAAACCTTATGGCATTCATAATGGTATTGATTATGGTTATTTTGGCAAAGCTAGAAACATCAAAAAAGAGCTTCTGAATCATATCTTGGAAAGCGCGTCTTGCTTAATCATTCCTACTTTTGGTTTCGCCCCTACTGGCGAAACATTCATCATGGATGGTTTAGAAATGGCAGAAAAAATTGCCAGCAGTTTACAATGCCAAAAACTCATGATTTTAACAGAGCATGACAAGTTGCCACGAGAAATGAATGCTACGCAAGCAAAAGTGCTCAGCCAAGATGACAACCTCCCTATCCATATCCGCTCTCTGATTAAAAATAGTATTCCTGCCATTGAACATGGTGTAGAGCGTATACATTTACTGAATAAAGCCACAGAAGGTGAATTAATCATTGAGCTACTCACTCGAGATGGTATCGGCTCAATGATCACGAATGAGCCTTATGATGAAATCAAACCCGCTGAACTGACAGACATTCAAGCATTGAAAGCATTAATGCAGCCATTAGAAGATGATGGCACATTGAAGAAACGCAGTATTCAAGAGTTAGAAAAAGATATACATAATTTCTACTTAATGTTCCGCGACAATTCGCTCATTGGCGCTGTTGCATATTATCCATACCCTGAAGAAAAGACCGCTGAACTTGCCTCCCTCATTGTGCACCCTGATTATCGTAAAGGTAAAAAAGCCAATCAGTTGATGCAATTTGTAGAACATAAAGCACATGAAAATGGCTTTGATTCAATTTTTCTACTAACAACTCAAACTGCACATTGGTTTATGGGCAATGGCTTTAAAGAAGCAAAAATCAGTGATTTGCCGAAAGATAAATTAGCTGTTTATGATTACACACGAAACTCTAAAGTCTTCTTCAAGCATATTGTGTAAACTACTCATTTCAAGTAAACTTTAATTTTGAAAATTAAGTTTACTAAATTATGATTAAGTCACAAAAATATCTGAAAATAATCGCATTAATCATTAGTTTAATTACTTTTCTAAGCCTTTTTGCTCAATTATCCATTACGATTGGTACGATTCCAATTACAGGACAGACCCTAGCTATCGGCATCATTGCATCCATTTTCTCATGCAGAATTGGATTAGCTACTGTCTTAGGATATTTATGCTTAGGAGCCTTAGGCTTGCCAATTTTTGCCAACCAAAAAAGTGGCTTCGATGCAATTTTAGGTGCCACTGGTGGCTTTCTTGTAGGTTTTGTTTTTTACGTCATCACTGTGCGCGCATGTCTAAGTTTCTCTAAAAAACTTATTACATTTATCATTGCCAATGTACTAGCAACCATCGTCACACTCATTTTTGGCAGTGCATGGCTCTATATCAGTAAAGATCTCGCTATGATGAAAGTGATCAATATTGCGATGATACCATTCATTATACCCGGCATTATCAAATCAACATTATCCGCAATTATTGGTTACAGTACGATGTCATATTTAAGACGCTCGAACAAATAGCGATAAATTTGATTCTTTAGTTTTCATCTCACGATGAAGCACAAATCCGTCTAATTGAATCGTAGGTATTTGGATAGATCGCTCTATCACTAAATATTTCACACTCTGATAAATCGGCATTGTATTAATCAACTCAACAGATTGCGTTAATAATTCAGGCATACCAAAAGGTGGATCTAAAAACATTAGCGTAAACTCTTCTGTATTCGTAGACAAGTAATGAATGGCATCACTATTCATTAACTGAAAGCGATCTTTCTCTTTACAGATATTCTCGACATTCTTACGCAATACTTGAAAAGCCTCACGATCCCTTTCATTGAAAGCCACTGCTTTTGCACCGCGAGATAATGCTTCTAACCCCAATGCACCACTACCTGCAAATAGATCCAAGCAACACGCACCATATAAAAAAGGTTGTAACCAATTAAACAATGTTTCGCGCATGCGGTTGCCCGTTGGGCGTAATCCATCGCGATCAACAACTTCCAATAAACGCGAGCGATAATCACCCGCAATGATTCTAACAGTATGCTTTTGTTGTTTTGCCATTATTTTGCCAATGTTCTTTGTTTGTTTGCTTCAATCCATTCATAAGTAGCATCATTCAACTCTTGAACACCTTTACCTTCACTTTCAATGAAATCTCCAATCGTGATTTCCACAGTGCCTTTATTCTTTAAAAGTTGCCCTCTTGGCCACGCTAATCCAGAATTCACACTGATTGGCAAAATAGGTGCTTTTAATTTAGATGCAACTAAAAATGCTCCATTCTTAAAAGGAACAGAATCATGTGGTGATACACGTGTACCTTCAGGAAAAATAATTACAGAAACATTATCGGATAAGCGAGCCTTTGTGTTTGCAATCATCATTTTCAAAGCTTCACGCCCCTCAGAGCGATCAATCGCTATTGGATTTAAACGACGCAACCCCTGCCCAAACAAAGGAATCTTTAATAATTCTTGCTTTAGGACAAAACAATAAATTGGAAAAATAACAGGATATAAAAAAGTTTCAAATGTTGACTGGTGGTTAGAAATAATTATGGCTGGTCGCTCTTTTAATAAAGCAATTTTCTCGATACCTTTCACACGATACTTTACACCAGTGATCACTTTTAACAACCACAATGCCAAACCACACCATAGCTTTACAATAGGATAGTAGCGACGCTCTGGCACACAATATGAAAAAAGTATCATAAAGGGTATAAATATTATTGCAATCAATACCAAGGCAATGAAAAAGATGAGTGAACGAATCCATTGAATCATACTAACGATCCTTTAAATAAGGAAGGAGCTTGATGCTCCTTCTTAATCTTGAAAACTTTAAATTGAAACATCTTGCAATAATGACAGGTCTGCTATCGCTTTGAAATATTGACGAATACGGTTCAATAAATGCAAACGATTTTCGCGCACAGCCAAATCATCACACATCACCATTGTATCTGTGAAGAATTGATCTAATGGGCCTGCCAAGGTTGATAAATGCGATAATGTTTCCACATAGTTATGCTCAGCTGTAGATTTTTCCAACGCTGGTGCAATTTCTGTGATCGCCTTGAACAATACTTTTTCAGCATCTTCATTCAATAAATCAGCATTCACAGCCATTGCTGCTTGATCCTTCAAGTTTTTCTCTAAAATATTAGAAATACGCTTGTTAGATTGAATCAAACTATGTGCCGCTTCAGTTTTTCTGAATTCAGTGATGGCATTCAAACGACGCAAGATATCCAATGGATTATTCAATTCCAATGCAGAAATGGATTCAAATGTATCGTGTGCAATGCCTAACTCAGCAGTATAAGCTTTCATTCTTTCTAAAATATAATTCAATACCTTAGCTTCAACTTCTGGCTTTTGTAATTCTGCTGGCAAGTTCAAGTAAGCAACATTGATTAAATCTTTCAAATCTAAATCAACATTCTGCTCAACAGAAATACGTAAAATACCTAGCGCTGCACGACGCAAGCTGTACGGATCACGCGAACCTGTTGGGATTTGGCCAATCGAGAAAATACCTACAATTGTATCCAAACGCTCTGCGATTGCTAATGCTTGAGCCTCTTTAGTTTCAGGTAAGCGATCACCTGCAAATTTTGGCCAATAAACTTGTTCCAATGAATGAGCAATACGAGCATCCAAACCTTGTTCAAGCGCATAGTAACGCCCCATAATGCCTTGCAATTCTGGGAATTCTTGCACCATGTTACTCAATAAATCTGATTTGTATAATTCGGAAGCGCATGCAACCACATCCACATCAGCACCGATTGATTTTGCAATCACAGTACTTAACGCACCTACACGATCAGTTTTATCTTTTTGTGAACCTAATTGTGTTTGGAAAATTGTTGTTGCTAAACGTGGCAAATAATCTGCCAAAGGAATTTTCTTATCTGAATTCCAGAAGAAATCTGCATCACTGAAACGAGGACGAATCACACGCTCATTACCGCTGATTACCTCTTGTGGGTTTTCACTTTCAATATTGCTCACAAAGCAGAAATAACGTGTTAAATTGCCGTCGTTATCCACGATTGGGAAATATTTTTGGTTATCTTGCATCGTAGAAATCAATGCTTCTTGTGGTACATCTAAGAAATGTTCTTCAAACTGCCCAACTAATACAACTGGCAATTCCACCAATGCAGTGACTTCATCTAATAATGAAGGTTCCATGATCGCTTTACCATATTGCACTGTCGCTTTATTCACTTGTTCAACAATGCTTGCTTTACGTTTTTCAAAGCTTGGCACAACCTTGCCTTCTGTTTCTAATAATGTTTCATACTGAGTTGGTGTGGTGATTGTCAAAGTACCTTCTGTATGAAAACGATGACCACGCGTTGTGCGATCAGATTTCACACCCATGATTTCCGTATCAATCACATCGTTACCGTACAATAATACGATCCAACGCACAGGGCGAACAAATTCAAATTCATGAGATTCCCAACGCATTCTTTTAGCGATGGGTAATTTATTCAATGCATTCACTAGCATCGCAGGCACTAAATCTGCTGTCTTTTGACCAACAATCTTCTCTTCAAAGGCAAACCATTCACCTTTATCCGTTGCCACTTTGATCAATTGATCCACTTCAACACCACAACCACGCGCAAAGCCTAAGAGCGCTTTAGTTGGCTCACCATCCTTGAAACCCGCAATAACAGCAGGACCACGTTTTTCATTCACGTAATCTGATTGCTCACCTGCTAAATTCTTAATCAACAAACCAAAACGACGAGGTGATGCAAACACTTCAACGCCTTCAAATGCTAATTTTGCTTGTTTCAATTCTGCTTCGATTAATCCTTTGAAATCATTCGACAATGTATTCAAGAATTTTGGTGGAAGCTCTTCTGTACCAATTTCAATTAATAAGTCTGCTGTGCTCATTCAATTTCGTCCATAAAAGAAAAAACTATAATCCTTTAAGATTATAGTTTTTTAGTTGATTCGGTCAAAGTTTTAACCAATTTTTTCAATTGCTTTCTCTAAACGAGCAAGCGTTCTATCTTTGCCAACTAGGATTAATGTTTCATCCAAGTTCGGAGACGCAGCTCTACCCACAATCGCTGTGCGAAGTGGCATGCCAATCTGACCCATTTTAATGTTCAATGTTTTTGTGAGGTCTTTCATTGCAGCTTTTAACGGTGCAGATGACCAATCATCTATGCCTGCAAATACATCACGCAATGCAATCAAAGTTGGCTTTGATACCGCGGTTAAATGATGTTCTACAGATTCTTCATCGTATGTTAATTCTTCAACATAGAGGTATTGAATCATCGCTGCCAATTCAACCATTGTTTGACAACGTGCAACGTGTGCTTTTGCAGCAGCTTCTAAATAAGCCATATCTGTGATTTCAATGCCAATTGCTTGCATATATGGCACTAATAATGCTGCCAATTCAGCAGGATCTTTTTGCACCATGTAATGTTGGTTCAACCACAATAATTTGCTTGTGTTGAATGCACTTGCTGCTTTGTTGACATCTTTCAGATCAAACAATTCAATCATTTCAGCCCAAGAGAAAATCTCTTGATCGCCATGTGACCAACCTAAACGAATTAAGTAGTTCAATACTGCTTCTGGTAAATAACCTTCATCACGATACTGAGTGACACTCACAGCGCCATGGCGCTTTGATAATTTCTGGCCATCATCACCCAAAATCATCGCAACGTGCGCATAAGCTGGCACTGGCGCATTCAATGCTTTTAAAATGTTAATTTGTCTTGGCGTGTTGTTGATATGATCATCACCACGCACAACGTGCGTAATGCCCATATCCATATCATCAATCACAACGCAGAAGTTGTAAGTTGGCGTGCCATCTGGTCGAGCAATGATCAAATCATCCAATTCTGTATTTTGGAATGTGATTGTGCCATGCACTAAATCATCAAAGCTTGTTACGCCTGTTTCAGGATTACGGAAACGTACAACAGGTTGAACACCTTCAGGAATCGCAGGCAATGTTTTACCTTCTTCTGGGCGCCACATACCATTATAACGAGGCTTTTCCTTATTAGCTTCTGCCAAATCACGCATTTTTTGTAATTCTTCTTGTGTGCAATAGCAGTAATAAGCAGTACCTGCTTCTAGCATTTCAGCGATCACTTCTTTATAGCGATCAAAACGCTTTGTTTGATAGAAAGGGCCTTCATTGAAGTGTAAGCCTAACCAATCCAAACCATCAATGATTGCTTCTACAGCTTCTGGAGTAGAACGCTCTAAATCTGTATCTTCAATTCTTAATACTGTCTCGCCTTTATTGTGCAATGCATATAAACAAGAATAAAGGGCTGTTCTTGCACCACCAATGTGCAGAAACCCTGTAGGAGAAGGGGCAAATCGCGTTCTAACTTTCATACTCATCTTTATCTCAAATAATTAAAATGTAACCTTAGGCGCTTCACGTTGTATATCACTAATTTCATACAATGCACCCGGTTTAAAACTAAACATTCCTCCGATCATATTATTCGGAAAAACCTGTAAGTAGTTATTATACTCCGTTGCATCAATATTGTAAGTTTGACGATGTGCAGCGATCAAATTCTCAGTTGTTGCTAATTCTTGATGCAATGATTGCATTTGTTCATTCGCCTTTAAATCAGGATAAGATTCCACCACTGCCATCAAACGACCAAGCGCACTATTTAGCACTCCTTCACTTTTCGAGGCAGTATTCATTAAAGCGGCATTACCTAAATCAGATTTAGCAGCATCCAAATTGCCTTTTGCTTGATTACGCGCTGAGATCACTGCCTCCAATGTTTCACGCTCATGTTCCATATATTTCTTAGCAACTTCCACTAAATTCGGGATTAAATCAAAACGACGCATCAGTGCTGTATCAACCTGTGCAAAAGAATTTTGGCATTGATTACGCTTTCTTACCAAACCATTGTATACAGAAATCATCATAATAATTAAGGCAATGACAACAACAATCACAATCATCCAAATAACCACAGACACTGCTGATATTCCTAGAAATTCTGCCACATTTGCCATCATATTAATTCTCCATCTTTCTTAATATTATTATTTCTGTATGTAACTAATTTTTATGATCGTTTCAACTGTTTAGCTATCCACAAACCTACTTCAAATAAAATAATTGTCATCCCCGCAAAAGCTACTTGAGACAATACATCAGGCGGCGTCACAACAGCAGCGACAATGAATGCCCCAATGATAATATAAGGACGTTTAGAACTAATTTTATCGACAGTTATAACATTCATTAAAACCAATAGAATAATTGCAACAGGAACTTCAAATGCAACGCCAAAGATAAAAAATAATCTTAGAATAACTGATAAATATTGACTGATGTCTGTTGCCATTTCTACACCATCTGGCGTTGTGCCCACCAAAAATTTAAACATCAGTGGCATCACGGCAAAATATGCAAACATCATGCCTAAATAGAACAATAAAATACTTGAAAACACCATCGGAAAAACTAAACGTCTCTCTTTTTGGTATAAACCTGGTGCAATGAATAACCAAATTTGATAAATCACCCAAGGGACCGCCGCAAAAAATGATAACCATAAAGTTAGTTTAATGGGTACCAAAAATGTTGATGTTACTTCTGTTGCTATTAATTTACTACCTGCAGGCAAGGCCTGAATTAAAGGCATTGCAACAAATGTATAAATATCATTTCGGAACCAAATCAGCCCAAAAAATATTACCACAACGCCCAAAAGAGCTTTAAGTATACAACTCCTAAGCTCCATGAGATGCTGAATTAAAGATTGCTGAGCGCTCTCTTCTTTATTTACGTTTGATTCTGTCGTCATAATTATGATGTGCGATTAAATAAAATTTCTTGAACCACTCTTGAACCAGAAACACCAATCAAGAGAACAACGAATGCAATCAATGCATATTTAGCAGCAGGTTTCCCACGTAAACCTTTAAAGTGATGCAGTGCTAGCAATGTAACAAAAATAATTAACGATACAATGGATAAAATAGAACGATGAATAAATTGTTTATCAAACCAATTATCAATAAAAGACACTGCCGTTAACAAACTTAAAGTCAATAAAACAGCACCGATTGCCATTAATTGAAATAACCATTTCTCCATAACCATCAAAGGTGGAAGATGTGCCAAAAAGTATCCAGATTGGCTTTTTAAATAACTGTGGCGTAAAACAATTATAGCAGCCTGCACACCAACAACCATCAATACAGCATACGCAATAATGGATAAAATAATATGCAAACTTAAAATCGGTCGTGTGCTATTAAGGGTTAATTGTGAATCATAACTCTCTGATACAACCAATGAAATAATGGCCAAAACAAACAAAACCATAGAAATATCTGGATGCCTACGAATATTTGGCAAAATAATCATCAGTGTCGCAAGTATCGTCAATGAAAATGCATTAGATGCACCAATATTGATGCCAACATCACTGACCAATGCTTGGCTTAATATCCATGCGTGCAAAATGACAGCCGTCCATGCAAAAAAAGTACCAACTTTGATACAGTTTCTGGAGAGCTTTCCTTTAACAAAACAAAAGATTCCTAATATCGCTATTAGGTAACATGTAATGTTTACTATGAAAGGTAGAGTATTCATAATTTTACTGGGATCAACATTGTTGAAGAATGACTTTAAAGGAATGCCTAATTAAAGTAAACTAGGCGACTATCTAGACTATAATACACTAATTTAATACATTTCTGAGGCATTATGTTTGAAAATTTAAGTGATCGTTTACGCCAAACGATGAAATCGCTCCGCGGACAAGCAAGACTAACCGAAGATAATATCAAAGATGCTCTGCGCGAAGTTAGAATGGCGCTTTTAGAAGCAGACGTAGCATTACCGGTTGTTAAGAGTTTTATTGAGCGAGTTAAAGAGCGCGCTGTTGGCCGCGAAGTTATGTCAAGTCTTAATCCTGGTCAAGTCTTAGTGAAAGTAGTTCATGAAGAATTGATCGCGGTGATGGGTGCTGAAAATGCAGAACTAAACTTAAGAGCCCAACCACCAGCAGTCATTTTGATGGCAGGCTTACAAGGTGCAGGCAAAACAACAACAACAGGTAAATTAGCAGCTTTCTTACAAGAAAAACAAAATAAGAAAGTTATGGTAGTAAGTGCAGACGTTTATCGCCCTGCCGCTATTGAGCAGTTGAAAACAGTTGCAGGTAAAGTGGGTGCAGAATGGATTCCATCTGACCCTTCAGAAAAACCTGTAGATATCGTAATTCGCGCAAAAGATTGGGCGAAAAAAAGTGGTGCCGACGTTTTAATTGTGGATACGGCAGGCCGTTTACATATTGATGATGTATTGATGGATGAAATCAAAAGCATTCATACTGCAGTTGACCCCATCGAAACATTATTCGTTGTTGATAGTATGACAGGCCAAGATGCTGTCAATACTGCAAAAGCATTTGATGAAGCTTTACCCTTAACAGGTGTCGTATTGACAAAAGTAGATGGTGATGCGCGTGGTGGTGCGGCATTATCTGTTCGTCAAATCACTGGTAAACCAATCAAATTTATTGGTATGGGTGAAAAGCTGAATGCATTAGATCCATTCTACCCAGATCGCATGGCTTCTCGCATCTTGGATATGGGTGATGTTTTATCCTTGGTTGAAGAAATTCAATCTAAAGTGGATCAAGATAAAGCTGCTGAATTAACAGAAAAATTCAAAAAAAATCAACAATTTGATTTAGATGATTTCAAAACACAAATGGAACAGATGTTAAATATGGGCGGCATCAATACATTCTTAGATAAACTACCTGGTATGGGTGATATTTCTCAGAAAGTTAAAGATAAAGCTGATGATTCTGTATTCCAGAAAAAAATTGCTATCATTAACTCAATGACTTTAAAAGAACGTAAAGATTATAAACTGCTAAAAGCCCCTCGTCGTATGCGTATTGCAAAAGGTTCTGGCGTTGATATTCAAGATGTTCACCGCTTAGTGAAAGAATTCGAGCAAATGCAACGTATGATGAAAGAGCTCAAAAAAGGTGGCATCGGCAAAGTCATGAGATCTTTCCAAGGTATGAAAAAATTCATGCCGAAGTAATCGCAAGCATAATCACAAGGAATAAATTGCAAATGAGTGACTTTAATCATAACAATAATAATGACAACGCTTTAAATCAACAGCTTTACTCTGTGCTAGAGAAAACGCTACAAGCTGGCGTGATTGAACAGCGCAGAAAACGGCGCTGGGGAATTTTCTTTAAATTACTTTTTGCTCTTTATTTCCTTATCATCATTGGCATGTTTGCAGCAACACCTGTTCTCAATGAACAAAGAAAATTTATGGATAGCGACGGCAATCCTTTGAATGAATATACAGCTGTAATTCGTATTGAAGGTGAAATAGCAGCAACTACCGATGCAAGTGCAGATAAAATTACGACTGCCCTACGCAAAGCATTTAAAGATCCTAAAGCAAAAGCAATCGTATTACGCATCAATTCAGGTGGTGGTTCACCAGTACAAAGCGCATATGTATATGATGAAATTAATCGCTTAAAGAAAATTCACAATAAGAAAATCTATGCGGTGATCATGGATATTGGCGCATCTGGCGCATACTACATTGCTTCTGCCGCTGATGAAATTTATGCTGATCAAGCAAGCTTAGTAGGATCCATTGGTGTCACAGCTGCATCATTTGGTTTTGTGGGCACCCTTGAAAAATTAGGCATTGAACGTCGTTTATATACTTCCGGCGAACATAAAGCATTCTTAGATCCATTTTCTCCACAAAATGTAAATGAAAATGAGTTTTGGAAAGATGTCTTAAATACAGTACATGTTCAATTCATTAATGCTGTGAAAAAAGGCCGTGGCGATCGTTTACAAGATAAACCAGAATTATTCAGCGGATTAATTTGGAGTGGCGAACAAGCATTACCACTAGGTTTAATTGATGGCTTAGCATCTACAGGCAGCTTAGCACGCGATGTTATTAAAGCACCTGATTTGGTTGACTTTACTGTACAAGAAGATGGCTTTACTCGCTTCATGAAAAAACTAGGTTCTGAAACAATTCAACGTTTCTTTTACACATCATCTGAGATACAATTGAGATAATTATTATATAATCATTAAGCTAAACAATAATTTTCAAAGCTTCATATACTACACTTAGCAATACCCTTAATCACTGAGTATCACTGAAGGTTTGAAAGTTAATGAACATAAAAGGCATAAAAAAATGACGGCACAAGATATATTCATGCGCTGTATGCAAAAAAAAGATGGTGAGATCATCGCCAAAAAACTAGCAAAACTATATGTTCTAATACACCTAAAACTAGATTACCAAGGCTATATAACACAAGAACAAGATAGTATTTTTCTAGAACTTGCACAGCGTTTTACCACCCATATAGAATCAGACTTAACTAAGACAGTAGGACACCATGCTGCGATCCTATCTGCCTTATTCTTATCAGACGATGAGTCAGAAATAATCTGATCGCTCACGCGTTATTACTATGCCAACAGAATCTGCAAATGCAATGGCCTCAGGCTTATTTAATTCTAACGTTACTTTTTCTGTACGATAAGTTGTCAATATATGCTGAGCAATGGATTCTGCTAGCGTCTCCACCAATTGAAACGATGATGTCTCAATTAATTTTTTTACACTATTTGAAATTTTCTCATAATCCAATGCATCTAAAATATTTTCTGTTGAAGCGGGCTTTTTATTATCAAAAGCCATTTCTAACGTAATGATAACAGGTTGTTTTTGAACCCGTTCAAAATCATAAATACCAATAATAGCATCGGCAGTTAAATTGCGAATAAATACTTTATCCATAATAATGAATGATATCCTAATAACGAGCTTGTGGGTATGAACCCAAAATTTTCAATAGCGATGCACGATTGTGAATTTCGCTGAGAGCTTTTTGCACCCTAACATCATCTTGATGCCCCATAATATCGATATAGAAGCAATATCCCCACATTGTATGTGGTGCTGGGCGTGACTCAATTCTCGACATTGTTACATTGTGCGCTGACAATGGTTCAATCAATTGATTCAATAAACCAGGACGATCATTTGCTGAAACCATAAATGTTGTTTTATCATCGCCACTTGGCGCAATTTTCTTATTACCAATCACTAAAAATCGAGTTGTATTGGATGTATCATCTTCGATATATTTTGCCAAAATAGGGATTTGATAAAATTGCGCAGCCTCTTCACTCGCCAATGCAGCCGAATCTTCTGGTGACTGCTGTGATTGCATTAAAGCATCTACATTAGAATGACAAGCTATTTGCTCTGCATGAGGTAAATGTTTATCTAACCATCCTCTGCATTGTGCTAAAGACTGAGGATGAGCAAATACTTTTTTCACTGACTTCACATCAGCTGCACCAGAAATTAAGTTTTGATGAATACGTAACGTTGTTTCACC
>NZ_MVDO01000178.1 GCF_002006755.1 Wohlfahrtiimonas larvae
ATCTTCTGGTGACTGCTGTGATTGCATTAAAGCATCTACATTAGAATGACAAGCTATTTGCTCTGCATGAGGTAAATGTTTATCTAACCATCCTCTGCATTGTGCTAAAGACTGAGGATGAGCAAATACTTTTTTCACTGACTTCACATCAGCTGCACCAGAAATTAAGTTTTGATGAATACGTAACGTTGTTTCACCACAAATGGATAATAATGTTTGTGCAAAGCAATCTAATGTTAAATTTACAGCACCTTCTGTAGAATTTTCCACAGGCACAATCCCAAAATCCACCAATCCTGTTTCCACTGCCCTAAATACCTCAGGAATTGTTGCTTGTGGTAATAAATTAGCTGAACCACCAAATTGCTTACGTGCGGCTAATTCTGAGAATGTTTTCTCTGGTCCTAAAAATGCAATTTCCAAAGGTTTTTCCAAAGATAAACAAGTGGACATAATTTCTCTAAATAAACGAGCAATTTCCTGATCAGGAATCGGACCCTGATTTTTTTCCATATAATTGGCAAGGACTTGCGCTTCTCTTTCAGGCCGATACATCTCTGTATCTCCATTGGCAATCTTAATTTCACCAATTGCCATAGCGTGTTTAGCTCGTTCATTCAATAATTTTAATAGCTGTTGATCAATCTGATCAATCTCAGCTCGGTGGGTTGCAATCGTGGACATTGATAACTCATAAAATGATTTCTAATCGTCTAAACATTACAAAATCTCCGATTAAAGTCAATCTATCTTCAGAGTAGTTATTAAAAAACCTTTTTTTCTTGTATAATGGATTTCTGTAGAATGTGACATAAAAGGTATATTTGTGGCTAAGATACTAATTGCAGATGATTCAAAATTACAAAAACTAGAAATTGCAAAATTTTTAATAAAGCTAGGCCATCAAGTTCTAGAAGCAAAAGATGGCAACGAAGCCGTGCAGATTGTAGAACAATTTTTACCTGACCTCGTCCTAATGGATGTTGTTATGCCAGACTGCAATGGATTTAGTGCCCTACGCCGCATTAAAAATAATGAAAAAGTGAAACATATCCCTGTTATTATGGTCAGCACTAAGAGTGAAGACATTGATAAAATTTGGGCTAGCAAACAAGGTGCTGTAGGATATATTACAAAACCTGTTGATTTTAATTTGCTAGAAAATGAAATCAACAAAAACTTGTAATTCATTTTAATATGTTCATGAGTGGAATTTTTATATTATGGAACTGATTGTACAAAGAGAGCAATTGCTACAGCCGTTGCAAGCATTAATTGGCGTGACTGAAAAAGGTCAAACATTGCCTGTTTTAGCAAATGTGAAACTATTAGTGAAATCAGAAGAAATCATTCTGACAACTACTAATCTTGAGATCGAACTCTCTTGTGCATTGCCATATATCTCTTCACTAACAGGCGGTACAACCATTCCTGCTAAAAAGCTTTTAGACATATTAAAAGCACTCCCGTCTGGTATTGATGTACATTTAACCATCAATCCTGATAAGGTTGAGATCAAAGCTGGTCGCTCTAAATTCTCATTAGCATGTTTGCCTTTAGAAGAATTCCCAGTATTAGATCATATTGATTTCACTGAAACATTAACATTACCTAAAGATCGTTTTAGATTATTGATTCAACGTGTTGCCTATGCAATGGCAAGTGCAGACGTTCGTTATTTCTTAAATGGTATGTTACTAGATGTTCAAGGCTCTGAAATTGCTGCTGTCGCCACTGATGGTCATAGATTAGCATTAAGCAGATATACATTAGAAAACTCCACTGATATTAGCAATCAATACATCATTCCACGCAAAGCTGTAGAAGAGTTATTAAAACTCATTGAAAATGAAGCAGCACCAATGCATTTACAACTAAGTGCAAATCATTTACGCGTAGAATTAGGTAGTATGGTTTTCACAACAAAATTAATTGAAGGTAAATTCCCAGATTATAAACGTGTAATTCCACCTGTGGGTGAAAAAATCATCATGGCAGATCGAGTTGAAATGATTGAGTCATTAACACGTACTTCAATTTTGTCGCAAGATAAATTCCGTGGTATTCGTATGAATATCTCTCATTGCTTAATCAAATTAGTGGCACATAACCCTGAGCAAGAGGTCGCAGAAGAAGAAGTGGAAGTCAACTATCAAGGCGATGACTTCATGATTGCATTCAATGCATCTTACATCACAGATGCTTTCAAAAATATTGAAGGTGATATGGTGCAATTAAGCTTCACCGAAAATAACTCAAGTTGCCTTATTAAAAACCCTGAAGATAACAGCGTTGATCATGTTGTTATGCCAATGCGCTTATAAAACGTGATCATTCGATCATTATCGCTCACAGGATTTAGAAACCTTACAACACAGAGCTTAGAATTTCACTCAAAATGCAATGTGTTTTATGGTGCCAATGCCTCAGGCAAGACTAGCTTGCTCGAGGCAATTTACTATTTATCTCATCTGCGTTCATTCCGCCAACGTGAATTTGCTAAAATCATTGGGGATGAGCATGAATTTCTACGCCTAATTACCAAATGCCACAATGATATTTCAGAGCATTTAATTGGTATTGAAGTCAATAAACAAGAGCATATTGTGCGCATTGATGCAACACCATTAAAGCAGAGATCAACATTGGCAAAAATGTTGCCATGCCTATATTTAGATCCAGAAACAGGCAAGCTCCTCACAGATAGCCCTAAATTTCGTCGTCAATTCATGGATTGGGGATTATTTCATACGGAAGCCAACTATCATCATCTTTGGCAGAATTATGACCGCGCATTAAAACAGCGTAATATTATTCTTAGGCAAAAACAGAATCCAAAACTTTTAGATAGCTATGATGAATTACTAGTTCAGTTTGGGGATCAAATAACACAAAAGCGTGAAGCATTCATCACAGCTATTTTTGAAAAAGCATCACCATTATTATCCAAACTCATTCACCAGCCATTTGAATGGTCAATGGAATATCGCAAAGGTTTTACAGGTAACCTTTTTGCAGAAGAACTCAAAAGTCAACGTGAAAAAGATTTTATTATGGGACATACAAGATCCGGCCCGCATCGTGGTGATTTTGTAGTCAAAGCTAATCATAAGAATGTTAGTGAATATTTATCACGTGGGCAAATAAAATTAGCCAGTATTGCGCTGACACTCGCGCAAATCCAACTATTTCAAAATTATAACGAATCTCAAAATGTCATTTTATTAATGGATGATATGAGTGCAGAGTTAGATAAACAGCACAGAGAAATCTTATTGGCTGAATTTTTAAAATTAAATGTGCAATTATTTATTACATGTTTAGAAGCAAACGAGTTTCCTGAGCTTATTAATAATGATCAGATTAATCAGCCACATCAGTATAAGATCACTACAGGTTTTGTACAAAAAATGGTATAATAACTCGTTTTTGAATGTGGTTAATCAAATGTTAATCACATGTTTCATTAGAATTAAAAAAGGATATTTGAATGACCTCTGAAAATAGCCCAAGTATTAAGGTTCTCAAGGGATTAGATGCCGTACGTAAACGTCCCGGCATGTATATTGGTGATACCGATGACGGCACCGGCTTACACCATATGGTGTTTGAGGTTGTGGATAATGCTATCGACGAAGCATTGGCTGGCCACTGCGATGACATTACTGTGACTATCCACAAAGATGATTCAATTACTGTGACTGATAATGGTCGCGGTATTCCTACTAAAATGCACCCTGAAGAAGGCGTTTCATCTGCTGAAGTTGTTATGACAGTGCTTCATGCTGGTGGTAAGTTTGATGATAATGCTATTTCTGGCGGTTTGCATGGAGTAGGCGTTTCAGTTGTGAATGCGCTATCTTCTGATCTGCGTTTGCTCATCAAACAAGATGGTAAATTATTCGAACAAGAATATAAACTGGGTACGCCAGTTTATCCTCTACGTGAAATTGGTACTGTCGATGAAGAAGATACAGGTACAACTGTTTACTTCAAGCCAAGCCCTGAAATTTTCACCATCACAGTATTCGATTATCAAATCCTAAAAAAACGTTTACGTGAATTGTCTTTCTTAAACTCAGGTATCAAAATTCATTTAAAAGATGAGCGCTATAATGTAGAAGATATTTTTGAATTTGAAGGTGGGATCAGAGCTTTCGTTGAGCACATTAATCGCAAAAAAACTATCATTAATCCTGCTATTTTCTACTGTGACAATAAACAAGATAATGTGATCGTTGAAGTTGCTCTGCAATGGACAACTGATTATCAAGAAAACGTTTACTGCTTCACCAACAATATTCCACAAAAAGATGGTGGTACACACTTATTGGGTTTCCGTGCTGCGATTACACGCACATTGAACCAATACATGGAACAAAATGATTTGCTCAAAAAGGCTAAAGTGAGTACATCTGGTGAGGATGCTCGTGAAGGCTTAACAGCTGTTGTTTCAGTAAAATTACCAGGACCAAAATTCTCATCACAAACTAAAGATAAATTAGTTTCAAGTGAAGTTCGTAGTGCTGTAGAAAGTGTTGTGAGCGCAAGAATTGCTGACTTCTTACAAGAAAGCCCAAATGATGCAAAACTCATCACAGGTAAAATCATTGAAGCTGCTCGAGCACGTGAAGCTGCTCGTAATGCTCGTGAATTAACGCGCCGTAAGAGTGCTTTAGACATCGCTGGTCTACCAGGTAAATTAACTGACTGCCAAGAAAAAGATCCTGCATTATCAGAATTGTACATCGTGGAAGGTGACTCGGCGGGCGGCTCTGCAAAACAAGGCCGTAACCGTAAATTCCAAGCAATTTTACCATTGAAAGGTAAAATCTTGAATGTTGAACGTGTTCGCTTTGACCGCATTATTCAATCTGCTGAAGTTGGAACGTTGATCACAGCATTAGGTTGTGGGATTGGTCGTGATGAATTTGATATAGAAAAATTACGCTATCACCGTATTATCATTATGACGGATGCCGACGTGGATGGTGCGCACATTCGTACGCTACTGCTCACTTTCTTCTATCGCCAAATGCGTGAATTGGTTGAAAATGGTCACATCTACATCGCTCAACCACCTTTATATAAAATCCAAAAAGGTAAGCAAGAAACTTACTTAAAAGATGAAAGCGAATTAGTTCGCTTCTTCTTAAGTAATGCTTTGGATAATAGCCAAGTATTCGCAAGCAAAGATGCACCTGCAATGGCAGCATCACAAGTGGAAGAATTAGCCCGCAATGTGACGAATATTGAGCAATTAATTGAACGCATGAAATATATGTATCCTGAAAAGCTATTATCTGCTTTGACAGATTTGGCACCATTAACCATTGATCTTTTATCATCTGATGAAGTGCAAGCATGGATGGATGAATTAGCAACAGCATTGAATAAGAATCCTGTAGTTGGCACAAGCTACGCTGTAAGATTAGATACAGACGCAGAAACTAACAGCCCATTCATTGCTGTAGATGTTAAGCATTACGATCATACAAAAACATATGCACTAGATGGCCGTTTCATTCGTTCTGTGGAATATCAACGCATTGCAGAAATCGCGAA
>NZ_MVDO01000179.1 GCF_002006755.1 Wohlfahrtiimonas larvae
ATCCTGAAAAGCTATTATCTGCTTTGACAGATTTGGCACCATTAACCATTGATCTTTTATCATCTGATGAAGTGCAAGCATGGATGGATGAATTAGCAACAGCATTGAATAAGAATCCTGTAGTTGGCACAAGCTACGCTGTAAGATTAGATACAGACGCAGAAACTAACAGCCCATTCATTGCTGTAGATGTTAAGCATTACGATCATACAAAAACATATGCACTAGATGGCCGTTTCATTCGTTCTGTGGAATATCAACGCATTGCAGAAATCGCGAAAAAATTGCATGGTTTAATCGAAGAAGGCGCTTATGTAATGTACCGCGATAAATCATTTGCCATCGAAAACTTCAAAGAAGGCATTGATTGGTTGATCGAAGAAGCGAAAAAAGGCCAATCAATCTCTCGTTATAAAGGTTTGGGTGAAATGAATGCGGAACAATTGTGGGAAACTACGATGGATCCTAATGTTCGTAGCTTGTTACAAGTTAAAGTGGAAGATGCACAGAAAGCAGATGAAACTTTCACCATGTTAATGGGCGATGAAGTAGAACCTAGACGTGAATTTATTGAGACAAATGCCCAACTTGTTGGCAACCTAGATATATAACTTGTTGATTTAAAAACAAAAACCTCCTCATAATGTTTTCTGAGGAGGTTTTATTTTGCCATGATTATTGAAGCTTTAAAGCATTTCTAATAATAAAAAATAGATCTGTTTGATCCAACAACCCAACCACATTACCTGCTTGTGGGCCATATGCAGCAATACGTAATTGTGCACCTGTATGATTTTGACTATCTGAATCACTATTGCCATAGCTAATTGTCATTGGCATACCATCTTTCGTGGTTAATGTTTGTGTTAATCCTGGCGCATCAGAATCATTCGGAATGATCTGACTAGAATGTGCATGATCAGCTGTCACAATGATGAGCGTATCACCATGCTGCTGAGCAAATTTCAATCCAACCTGAATTGCTTCATCTAGATCTACTGTTTCACCAATTTGACCACAAGCATTGGCAGCATGATCCTCTTTATCAATAGATGCGCCTTCAACTTGTAAAAAGAAACCTTTATCATTTTGGCTTAATACATCAATGGCTTTTTCTGTCATCATCGCAAGTGTTGGAATATCAGCTGTACGTGCATCATTGACTTCACATTTAATCGCCGCTTTTTTATTGCCATTATACTCAGCCTTGGGCCCTTTCCAGCGAACAGGCATATTACCATCAGAGAATAACCCTAATACAGGTGTATTTTGGTTAGCGCTCTTAATTGCTGCTAACTCATCAGCATTCGTAACAATAATATAACCACGCTCTTTAGCTTGATCTAACAAACTTTTGCCTTCCCATTGACCTGCCTTTGCTATCTCTTTAAATGATTTTAATCCACCACCTAAAGTAATATCTGCACGAGTATTAATATATTGTTCTGTAATTGATCCTAATCCACCATTTTCAAGTGCAGCTTCTGGGCACAATGTCGCTGTAGCCGTTGGTCCATAACATTTTCGCTTAGAAATATGTGATGCTTGAGCAGCAGGCGTAGCATCTTGAATTTCAGCCGTCGAAACATTACCTGTTGCAAGACCTGCAGCTTTTGCCATTTCAATCATAGTAGGCACTGATTGCCCATTAACATCTACACCTAATGCGCCATTATAACTTTTCACACCTGATGACCATGCTGTTGCAGATGCTGCTGAATCCGTTACATAATCAGGTTTTTGTGTCGTTTTATCCAAAGAATAATGTGTATATTGCCCTGTAAATGGCAAAGCATCCAATCCTTTAAACGCACCGCCCGCGCCTTCTGCATAGTTACGTGCAATCGTGATTTCAGAATCTCCCATCCCATCACCAATGAATAGAATTACATTTTTAACATTATGTTTTTCTAATTCCTGCTTCAAAGCACTGATCTGATCACCAGATAAACGGGTTGCACCACCTTTTTCTACAATGTTGCCTTTCGCCGCCCTATCAAATAAGACTGAATCCGCAAAGGATACTGAAGATACCGATAATGCCAATGTCATCGCAGTAAAAATTGCACGCATTTTAAAAAGATTAGACTGTTTCATCAAACTCTCCTGAATTTAAATCAATGGATAAAAACTTAGTAGAGTTTACTGATCAGGTATGACACATTTATGACACTAAAAATCTATCATTCATTAATAAGATTTGAATATCTCGGTCACGATGTTGCGAAGCTGTGATGGCAGAAATTACAGCAATGCCTTCAACCTTCGTATGCAGGACTTCTGCTGCATTTTTAACATTAATCCCACCAATGGCAACTTTAGGGATGTCAGGATACAACTCAATGCGCTCCGCTAAGCCATGAACACCAATGGCAGGTTCAGCATCGCTTTTAGAAGTCGTTGGGAATATTGGACCTACGCCAACATAATGCAAACCATCCACTGTACTTGCAATCTTCAACTGCTCAATCGTATTGACGGATAAACCTACATCCATATGATATTGTTTAGCTAACTCGATAGTTTCAGCAATCGGTTTATCGGATTGCCCAACATGAATCGCATCTGCACCAATTTCAATCGCTAAATCTACATCATCATTGATAATGAAAGGAATACTCGCGCTTTTACACAGCAATTGTAATCGTTTGGCCATTGCTAAACGATCTTCTTTGCTTTGTAGTGAGCCCTGTCCTTTTTCACGATATTGAAAACAAGTAATACCAAATTTAATCGCTTCTTCCAATACATCTTCTAACTGTTCTTGGTTCACTACATCTTGTGTGCCAGCAATGAAATACAATTTTAATGCTTTATGCCAATCGATCATTCTACTTTTCCAAATTTACGATAAGCCGCATGGTTGGTTGGCCCATGACCGTGCCCAACTTCAATACCATGATAAATGGCTGATGTGATGTACTCTTTAGCCATTGCAATTGCTTCTTTCAGAGATTTGCCTTTAGCAATTTCTGCTGTAATGCATGCAGAATATGTACATCCTGTACCATGAGTATTTTTCGTGTGATAACGCTGGCTTGCAAACCAATAGCCTTCGCCATCTTCCGTCCATAAGAAATCACGCGCTTCTTCCTCATTCAAGGAATGCCCACCTTTCATTAATACATTACTCGCACCTAAAGCTTGAATATCTTTAGCTGCTTGCACCATATCTTCTTCTGTTTCGATCTTTCTAGCTAAAATAGTTTCAGCTTCAGGAATATTGGGCGTCACTAATGTTGCTAATGGCAACATATGTTCAATCATAGCTTTCGTTGCTGTATCTTCCATCAATGCAGCGCCACCTTTAGCAACCATTACAGGATCAACGATCAATGCTGCTTTAGAATGCTGTTTGAGATAATCAGCAATAGCGATTATATAATCGCTATTTAATAACATTCCTGTTTTAATCGCTTTCAAATCAAAATCAGCAAACAATGCATCTAATTGTCCAATCACATATTCCATAGGTACAAGATGAACGCCATGCACACCCAAAGTATTTTGTACTGTTAATGCAATGATCGCAGATGTACCAAAAACATCACGTTCTTGGAAAGTTTTCAAATCTGCTTGAATCCCGGCACCACCACCGCTATCACTTCCTGCAATTGTACAAACTTGTGGAATCATAATTTCCTCCTACTCAATAATATTAATATATTGATTATCATTTTCATTTAATAAATATAATTGATCAATAAAATGCATTTGAAATGTACCTGGCATTGTCGACTTCTGATAAGCGTAATCTCCTGCAACACCATACAAGCTATGTGCTGCAATGACACTATCTAATGACTGTTCTACTGCTAAAAATGCCGCTGAAACTGCCGTCAGTAAACATCCCATTCCTGTAACTTTTGTCATCAATGAATGACCATTTTTCACACCAACAATACGCTGACCGTCACTGATCCAATCTATTTCTCCACTGATTGCAATCATACAATTAAATTTTATGGCAGCTTCTTTTGCAAGATTTTGAAGATCATAGTCACCTTCACCACTATCGACACCCTTAGCTTCCCATTGAATACCGCATAAAGTTGCAATTTCACCAGCATTACCACGAATCAACGTCATTTGTGCTGTTTCTAATAATCGCTCTACACACTTCTTACGATAATCACTAGCACCCACACCAACTGGGTCAAAAACTAAAGGATGATCTAATTCATTGGCAGCTTTGCCTGCCAATAACATTGCATAAAAAGCTTCTGAAGTAATAGTTCCGATATTGAGGGCAGTTGAATGGCAAATATTCGTGATCGTGCCAACTTCTTCTTCTGCGTATGCCATAATTGGTGATGCACCCAAAGCCAATAAACCATTAGCCACAAAGTTAGCTACAACTTGATTTGTCATATTATGAACAAGTGGTGATGTTTGACGCAATGCATAAAGATACGAATACGCATCCATATAAAGCCTCCTATAAATTATAGACGAGCTTAGAGAATGCGATAACCACATTCCCTACGCTGGTACTAACCAGATCAGGTCTAAGGGTCAGGAAACTCCTTCTCAGCAAATGCTCCCCTAGTGGATACAATAAAAGCCGCAAGAATTACTTACGGCTTTTGGATTTTAATATGAAACTACTTCACCATCGCGCGAAGCTTTTCCATCTCCAATAATTTAATTTCTCGATGATTCACTTGAATCAATTCCTGTTCTTGCAAACGTTTCAATAATCGGCTGACAGTTTCTACTGCTAAACCTAGGAAACTCCCAATATCAGAACGAGACATGCTTAATACAAATTCTGTCGCAGAATAACCACGGCGAGAAAAACGTGATGATAAGCTAAGGAATAAAGCAACTAATCGCGCTTCTGCTGATTGTGAGCCAACCATCATCAATAATTGTTCTTCTGAATGAAGCTCTTGACTCATAATTCTCAAAAGTTGCTTAGAAATACTTGGAATGATGGCCGAAAGATCTTCTAAACGATCATAAGGTAACTCACACAAACTGGTCGTTTCTAATGTTCTAGCACCACAAGGATGAATTCCTGTTGCGACTGCATCTAACCCAATGATTTCACCAGGCAAATAGAAGCCTGTAACGTATTCAGTACCATCTGAAGCTACGTTGTATGTTTTAACCGAACCTGAACGAATAGCGTAGAGCGATGTAAATCTATCCTCAGGAAGATATATATGCTTGCCTCGTGGCAATGGTCGGCTATGCCCAACAATAGACTCAAGCTTTGTGAAATCCTCGCCTTCTAATCCGACAGGAATACACAGCTGCTGTAAGCTGCAATTGTTACATGCAATTTTTAGATTTCTCAATACGGACATATATTAACTTCACTTAATTTATTGAATATTTAAACCTTAAACGCCATTTGATATTAACACAGAAACTTCATAATCCGTGCGCATCATCAAAAAATTTAACTAAAATAACTTAAACCACTTACGCCAAGGATAATTAAACCTAAACCTATCCCTTTTCTCGATGTCAATGGTTCTTTAAAAATTAGTACACCAGAGACTGACACCATCAACGTTGATAACCCTGACCAAACAGCATACCCAATACTAACATCTAAATTTTTAAATATTATATTTATTAATATAAAAAATACACTATACCCGCCGATAACGCCAATAATTGGCTTTTTATTATTGAATCCGTCGGAATACTTTAAACTAATGGTGCCAATTGTACTGAATAGAATTGCAACTACTAACATCACCCATGGATTGAAGCTATCAACAAAGTGAATGATCTTAGTAATAAATTCTACCATTATTTTGATCCTAATATTAATACGCCTAGAATAATCAATGCTAGGCAAATTGCAATGGGGATAGTAATTGCTTCTTTATAAAAAAAGAATCCTATTAAAAATATAAGGATTGCTCCTGAAGCAGACCAAATGGCATACGTCACTGCCACTTCCATTTTACGTAAACAGAAAGTAAAACAAGTGAAAGAGATCCCAAAAAACACTGTCATAAGAACAACCGCCCACCAAACCGTTAGGCCATGAGCTTCTTTCATCATAACAATTCCAAGTGCTTCAAAGATTATAGCACCTGCGAGTAATAGTTTTGCAGGCATTCTTTACGTAATATTCTAATATAAAAAAGG
>NZ_MVDO01000018.1 GCF_002006755.1 Wohlfahrtiimonas larvae
AATCCGTGCCATGTATAACTTAGAGCCATTAACATTGGAGCAGTATAAAAATGAAGATGGCACTCACACAAAATTGTTGAAAGATACAACGCCAGATATTTTATTGGATGAAAGTGTGAACATCATGAGTGATTACATCGAGCTTTTGAAACAGCCAAAAGCGAAGTAATCCACAAATTCAGATTCAAAAAAAATAGCCTCGGAAACGAGGCTTTTTTGATTGTTATTTTAATTATCTAAGTTGTTGATGAATTCAGCATAAAGATTTGGGAATCTATCAAAAAGATTATAAACCTTTTCAGCTAATTCATATTCATAGGCTTGTGATGATGTACTCATAGCAACAATTTGTTGCTGGTACAGCATATGGAGAGCACTTATTTTTAATATTTTATCTTCCATGTCTGTCAGTAGTATTCTAAATTTTCGATCTCTTTCTATATTTTTATAGAGAAAGTTAATTTGATTTTTTTCTTCTTTAGATAAATTGATTATGAAATCAAACAAATCTTGGGCTGCAATTTTTATTTTTCTGTCGAATTCTTCAATAAATTCATTAGGAATGCTTGCTCTAATTTTCTTGTATATCTTATTTTGATTTTTGGATAGTAATGTATATATATCAGGGCTGATCCAGTAATGATCACCGCCATAACTTGCACGATGAGAGATTTTAGAGTGATGGCAACACAAAATATTATTTTCTACTAATTCATTTAAAAAGTTCTGATATTGATTGTTTTGATATGAGCAATAAATTTCATTACCTTTAGGATGGTTTGTAAAAAAATCACATAATACATATTTGGCAGTATTTGTGCGATCCATTAGCTTTTTAATAAGGATATTTTTTTCGTTATTTTTTATACGATATTCTCTTGCTTTGCTATTTATCCACTTATAAATATTTATGAATCCATATATTAGAAGTAATATAAATGAGAATGTGCTACTTAACCAAAGCCAATCTTCTTCTAAAAATTTTGATAAGCTGGGTATTATTTTTTGAATAAATGGAATTGACAAGATCCAAGGAAAAACAAAAATAGCTCCTAAAATGGGCTTGGATGATGCTTTTACAGCATTAATAATAGATATTAAAATTTCCATTGAACCTCATCTGTCTTTAGTTTAAAAAGGATGACTGTATTGCTTTTACCGCTTTCTGCAAGAGCTTATCCTTTTTAGAATCACTCTTTTGGTGCAATTCAGGATAAGCGCGTAAGTTTTCAGTTTGTTTCATAAAGTTGGTAATATCTGCTGAGTTTTCTGTTTCATCATTGATAATGATTGGATTCAAATCCGCATGAGAACGATCATTCAAGCGCTCGATGATGTATAAAAGATTCAGCATTAACTTCACAGCCGTTGGCTGATCAATGTAGAAATATTCAATGTCACGCCATTTATCGATGATGCGTTCGCCATAATTCCATAATGAACTGAAAACGCCGCCAATCACAGCGCCAGTTGCAGAAGCAATGCCAAGTGTCGTCATACCGCTCACTAAATCAACGCCCACCATCATAGTAGCACCAGCAGCCGCACCTTTGCCAAATTGGATAGAGAATTGCCCAAATTCATCCAATGTAAACATATCTTGCGTGGTTGCACTGGCTTCTGTGTGCAAAGTGATGTACTGAATATCTTCACGATTGAAATTATAAAGCGCTAACAATTGATCAATGAATTGCTTTTCAAGCTTTGCAATTGCTGCAGCAATTTGTGCATTGATGCTTTGCGTATCAATTTGCTTGGTATCCGCTTTAACACGCAATGTCATTAGATCAAAATAGAAATCAGCGAGCAAAGTAAAGGCTTGTTCCATGCGTTCATTATCCAATGCATTTTGCGCTGTAATGAATGACTGAATGCTTTGATAATGTTCAGGGAACATAATGGCAATCTGTTCATATAAGCGCTGTTTACGTGGCAATAAAATTGTATCGAATTCTAGATAATGATGTAAGCCATTTGCTTTGAGTTCACGCTTCCAATCATCAATATATTGTGCGTTTTGCGTAAAATTCAAAATTGGCAAAATTGGAATATGTGTTTTGAGAAGTAGAATCAATTCATAATGATAGCGCGGTAAAAAAGGCTGACGAACATCGATGACATAAAAAGCAATGTCGCTTTTGAGCATTTGATTCAGCACTTTAAATTCTTGATCAAAATCTGCTTTGTAATGCGGATTTTGCATTAGTTCTAATAGAGCTTTTTTCTCATCAGATTTAGATGTTTGTAGGGAAGCACTTGGCATTAATTCCAAAATGCTCATGGCATCTTCAATACCCGGCGTATCCACAAAGTTGAAAGTGAAATCAAAAGATTGCAAAGAGATATTTGTGACATCAATCGTAGTTGCAGGCGCATTTTTAACTTCACCAAAATTGCGTTGTCGTGTCAAAGCGCGTACTAGCGATGTTTTGCCAGTATTTGTGTGGCCAACAATGGCAATGGTGATGTTATTGGATTTCATAATTTGCTGCTTCGCCTTCCACTAAAACGGATGATAAATGTTTGTGCCACATGGATTTTTGATAGTCATCCTGCGTTAATACATGAATGGTTGCATGTTCTGCTAAATTCAATAGGCGGATCATTCTTCTTAATAACCCACGATCTGGCATTAAGTTACCATCCACAAAGATATCTATTGTTTCAATGGGATCAGCTTTATGTTTGAGTTCAAACTGTTGAAATGTTTCAATGTCATTGAGCTTAATCACATCAGGGCTTAAACGAATCTGATCTGTAATATCTAAGGCTACTTGATAATTACCTTGACCATGTACTTCAACTTTGGGGGCGCGAATTACCAAAGGTTTTTCAATGGCTTGATCTAAAATGGTGGGCTGGCTGATGATTGGTGTTTGTGGTACTGAATGTAATAAACTACGTACAACGTAATAACCAAATACTAGAATGCGTGGTAATAAACCATGGAATAGAATCATGATAATTATCCATTTTGCCCATAACGAACGGGCAGCATCATCTAATCCATCTTTGATAAAACTTGCTTCAATGATTTTGTAATCAAAGTTGATTAATCCTAATTTTTCAGGGAAGAAATTCAAATAACGGATCACAGATTCTGTGATCTCTTTGCTTTCTGTGAATGTATTACCTAAATAGAAATCCACATGTTGAAAGGTAAATTTGAAGAAGAGTACAGCAATACTTGTGAGTAAAATTGTGATCCAAGTTGTGTTAGAAATCAATTGCACAATGTAACGAATTGGTAATTTACTTTGGAAAGTAACAGCTGAATCATTTTTAAAGATGAGATTTTTTAAACCAATGAATAGCTGGCTGAAAATAGAATGTGCTGTAGCTAAAGAAAAGATCAAAAATAGGGTAGATGGTAAAATTGCCACAAGCACAAAATAGATGGGATGCATTGGAGAAGTAATCATTGCACTGATCCCAAAGCTACTCGTGAAAATAGTTAAAATAATCCATAGGAAAAAGATAATGCGCCAGTGGCGCATTATTGGCTGGAGTTGCTGATTGTTCATGGATTTAAAAGCCATATTAGTCAATTATCTTAAAAATTAAAGTATTGTTTTCAACATGTGTTATCTCGATGTGAGCGCCTGCTTCAGCATCAGGTCCCTTGATGAGCCATGCGGTATCACCAATATTGAGTTTGCCATCATTATTCATAACTTTTGAATCTAACGTGAATGTCATGCCGATAAATTCTGAACCACGTGCTTGGTTGAGATTGTGTGTGATAGTGGATTGTGTGTTCGGGGAAACTTTTCTCATAATGAGAATCACGGTGATCACAGACAATACAGAAGTGATGGCGAAAAGAATTAATTCTGAATTTATGCTCATAGAGATAATCAAGGTGATCACGCCAACGAGCAAAGCACTGACGCCAAACCACATTAAGAACATCCCTGGTAAAAGCATTTCTAAAATGATTAGAATAATACCTACAGTGAACCAATTGACTAAAAATGCCATCGCTTGTGTTTCTCCAATATTATTTGCTAGAAGTTGATTTCACTAAATCTGCAATGCCTGCTAATGAGCTCACAACGCTTGTTGCTTCCATTGGCATCATGATAATTTTGCCATTATCACTTTCAGCGATTTTACCAAAAGCTTCGACATATTTTTGTGCAACAAAATAGTTGATGGCTTGAATGTTGCCTTCCGAGATTGCTTCAGAAACCATACGCGTTGCCGTAGCTTCTGCTTCTGCTAGACGCTCACGCGCTTCAGCTTCCATGAATGCAGCAGCTTTTTTAGCTTCTGCATCTAAAATGATACCTTGTTTTTCACCTTCAGCTTTCAAGATTTCAGCTTGGCGAAAACCTTCAGCTTCTAAAATGTTGGCGCGCTTTTCACGTTCTGCCTTCATTTGCCTTGCCATTGCATCCACAAGATCACGCGGTGGTGCAATGTCTTTAATTTCAATGCGGGTCACTTTTACGCCCCAAGGTGCGGTGGCGTGATCCACTACAGATAACAAGCGAGCATTAATGTCATCACGTTTGGATAATAATTCATCCAAATCCATGGAGCCCATCACTGTACGAATATTCGTCATAATGAGATTCACAATGGATAATGTTAAGTTATTCACTTGGTACGCAGCTTGTGCGGCATCGTTGATCTGAAAGAATGCAACACCATCTACACGTACCATAGCGTTATCACGAGTGATTACTTCTTGTGAAGGCACATCCATTACTTGTTCCATCATGTTCAGACGGCGCCCAATACGATCAAATACTGGCATGATGATGTTAATACCAGGATGTAATGTACGAGAATAACGACCAAAACGTTCAACCGTTGCTTGTTGTCCTTGAGGAATAATTTTTACGCCCATGAAAATAACAACGATGACTGCAACAACAATTGACAGAATAACAATGGACAGACCAGACATTAATGCTCCTTTTTTATTATTAAAATTTATTGAAGATGATTAAGCGCTGAATGAGTTCCCACAACCACAGGTTGTTGTCGCATTAGGGTTACGAATCACGAATTGCTCACCTTGAAGGTTTTGAACATAATCGATATCTGCACCTACTAAATATTGGTAGCTCAATGGATCCACCAATAATTTTACGCCTTGATTTTCAACTTCCACATCACCTGCTTCTAACTCTTCCGCAAAGGTAAATCCATATTGGAAACCAGAGCAACCGCCACCTTGAATATAAACGCGTAACATCAAGTTTGGATTCTCTTCATCATCAATCAATGATTTAACTTTCAATGCTGCTGCATCTGTGAAATTGATACCTGTATCTGACATTTTTAAGCCTCCATGCAAATAATACTATTATAGGAGAAAACAGCACTGATTACACGGAGAGATATTTGACGATGGCGATTATCTTTTTTTATCTAAGAAATCTTGCCACAGTGGTAGGATTTTTTCTTCCACTAATGGCGCAAATTGTAGGGCAGGGATGTGATTGGGTTCTAACCAAATGATCTCTTCAATTTCTGCTTGTGGCTCTATGATTGTATTGGCAGGTAGTATTACGTGAAAGAGTTGTGATTGAATTCTGTAATCAGGCTCATTGGCAGCAGCTGCTTCATATTCTTGAATGAAAGTTGCATCACTTTCTTGAATATTTAGATCAATTTCTTCCTGTAATTCACGCACCAAAGCTTCTATTGCATTTTCACCTTGATCTATTTTTCCACCCGGCAACATGAATTTGGCAGTATTACGTTTACGTACAAGTAATAAGCGATCATCACTATCAATGATCATCGCGGCAGATAGGTAAAAATAGTTGGGTTTGCGTTCCATGATAAAATCCAATGCAATTTGAAAAAGACTATAAATGTTACGAAGAATACCAAAGAAATTAAAGGGCGAATTATGAGCGATGAGATGCAAAAAATTATTGATGAGTGTTATCAATACTTTCAATTATTTTAATCATCGTGATTATGATCATTGGCTTTGGCATGCAATTTTTATCTACAAAAGATAGCGTTGCTGAAGTTGAAAGCAGTGAACAGCTCAGTAACTACATTGATGAAGTAACTAAATGCCAAACACAAGCAGATAATAAGTAAGAGCTGTCAAAAGAGTGCCAAAAGATTATGAAGAAATAATTTATTGCAGGATAAATTGACTGATTTGTAAACCTTAAAATTCTTAGCTATAGTCATTCTTTTTAGAGGGAATGACTATGAAAGCGTTATACATCATTACAGGGGCATCAAAAGGCATTGGCGAAGCTTTAGCGAATCAGTTAGAGCAAGATAGTAATAATGAAGTATTACGCTTAGCACGTACCAATCCTAATGCATTGCCAAACTTAATTACTGTGGATTTAACGGATGAAACAGCAAGCGTTAAAGTGATGACTGATTGGTTAAAGCCTCGTTTAGAAATAGCAAAATCTGTAACTTTAATTAACAATGCAGGCACAGTTGAACCAATGGGCATTGTGGGTAAAATCAACGCTAGCCAATTATTACAAGCTTTGATGCTTAATGTTGGTGTTGTCATTGCATTAACAAGCGCATTTGTTACTTTGACAGATAATTTCGATGGTCAAAAGTTTGTGATGAATATTTCATCGGGTGCAGGGCGCAATGCTTATGAAGGTTGGGGTGTTTATTGCGCCACAAAAGCAGCAGTGGATCGCTTCACAGAAGTACTCATGAAAGAGCAATCTATCAAAGCAAATCCTGTGAAAGTGACTTCAATTGCGCCTGGTATTATTGATACTGGTATGCAATCCATAATTCGTAGTCATTCAGAAGAATATTTTCCAAATGTTGATCGATTCATTGATTATAAAAATACAGGAAAATTGAGCTCGCCAGAAGCAACTGCGGCAGCATTAATTAACTATTTGCATTCAGAAAAAATGGGAACTTTTGCAATTACTGACATCAGAGATTAAAAAGTATTTGTATTTGTAATTTGTCCTTGCTATTTTGCTAGGGTTGCGTTTTTTACACAGCAGGTTTATTTAACATTTTATAACATTATATTTTAGAGTAGAGATCTTTATGAGTTTATTAGTGCAAAAATTTGGTGGGTCATCGGTCGCAAACCTTGAAAGAATTCGTAACGTTGCTAATAAAATCAAAAAATTCAAAGACAAGGGGGATGATCTCATAATCGTTTTATCAGCAATGTCTGGTGAAACAGATCGCTTACTCAATTTAGCTAAGTCTATTGACCAGTTTCCGAATCAACGTGAGATGGATGTAATTTTATCCACGGGCGAACAAGTAACAGTTGCTTTATTGAGTATGACATTGAACGCAATGGGCATCAAAGCAAAATCTTATACGGGTACGCAAGCTGGTATTTTGACGAATAATGTGCACACTAAAGCAAAAATACAAAGCATTGCTGAGGATAGAATTCGTAAAGATTTAGATGATGGTTATGTAGTGGTAGTTGCAGGCTTCCAAGGCGTAACAATAGACGGTGAGATTACCACTTTAGGGCGTGGTGGCTCGGATACTACAGCTGTAGCATTAGCTGCACAATTTAAAGCAGATGAATGTCAGATTTATACAGATGTGGATGGTGTTTACACAACTGACCCAAGAATTGAAAAGAAAGCAAGAAAATTAGATACGATCACTTTTGAAGAAATGCTTGAATTGGCAAGTTTAGGTTCAAAAGTGTTACAAATTCGTTCAGTGGAATTAGCAGGAAAATATAACGTTCCTCTACGTGTTTTATCTTCTTTGTTAGAAGAGCCGGGGAATGGTACATTAATTACGTTTGAAGAAAAGGAACATTACGTGGAATCTGAAATTATTACAGGCATTGCGCTAAATCGTGACGAAACACAAATTACAGTTTTAGGTGTGCCAGATACTCCTGGCATTGCGTTTAATATTTTGGATGCCATCGGCCAAGAAAATATAGATGTTGATTTGATTGTGCAAAATATTAGCGAAGATGGCACAACAGATTTCACATTCACTGTGAATGCACCAGATTATGATCGCGCTTTAATGATTACGCAAAAAGTTGCTGATTCTATGAATGCAAGACAAGTTTTTGGCCGTACAGATATTGCTAAATTATCTATCGTAGGCGTTGGTATGCGTTCAAATAGTGGTGTTGCTAGTAGAATGTTTCATGCTTTAGCACAAGAAAAAATTAATATCCTAATGATATCTACCTCAGAAATTAAAGTTTCTGTCATCATTGAAAGCAAATATGCAGAATTAGCTGTTCGTGTATTGCATGATGAATTCAACTTACACATTGAACCATAAATATTAAATGAATCGAGAAGCGCACTTTCCATTATAATTGGTCAGTGTGCTTTTTTTTACCCACCATTTTATTCAATAGATATTTTCCATGGCTTTTCTTAAAAATTATTTGTCGTCATTAACCATTATCATTGGCATCATCATTGGTGGGCTTGTGGGTTATTTGCTGGGCCCTGAAGGTGTTATTTTGTCATTTTTTGGGCAAGCTTGGCAGATTACCTCGGCATCTTTTAAACCTATTGGGCAAATATTTTTGAATATGATGTTTGTCACAATTGTACCTTTAGTGTTTTTCAGTATTACATCATCCATCACTAAAACGAATCAAACTGTACGATTGAAAAAAATACTATTCAGCGCACTCTTTGTGTTTGTTGGCACAGCAACGGTGATGGGGGTTATTAGTTATTTTGGTTTTTTATGGTATGAACCTGTGAAGGGTTTTAACTTACAAGAATTAATGGAATTATCAGGTAAGGCTGTAGATATTCAGGCTGTGAGTTTGAGTGAAATGTTTGTCAGAACATTAACGGCTGGCGATTTCTTGGATCTATTCAGAAGAAATAATTTATTAGCGCTGATCATTTTCTCGATTTTCTTAGGTATTGCTATTGTTTTAGTGGGCGAAAAAGCAAAACCAATTGCCGCTTTATTAGAATCAGGCATGGAAGTGATTTTAAAGCTCGTTAAAATCATTATGTATGCAGCACCTATTGGCTTGGGTTGTTACTTTGCTGATATTGTCGGTGAATTGGGGCCAAGAATTGTGGGTGCTTATGCACAAGTTTTGGTGCTTTATATAATCCTCACAATTGTAGCTTTTTTTGGCTTAAATACAATTTATGCTTGGTTAGCAGCAGGTAAAGCAGGCGTTAAAGCATTCTGGTCAACGGCATTAACACCAGCATTGACAGCAATTGCAACCACATCAAGCGCTGCTTGTATCCCTGTAAATTTAATTGCAACGAAACAGATGAATGTGCCAAATGACATCGCTGAAACGGTGATTCCATTGGGTGCAAATACACATAAAGATGGCTCTGTCATGGGCGGCGTTTTTAAAATTTTATTTTTGCTCACATTGTTAGGTATTTCATTTGATACGCCAATGATGTTTCTAGCCGTGATTTTGGTTGCACTCTTGGTTGGCATTGTGATTGGTGCAATTCCAAGTGGTGGGATGACAGCAGAAGTTTTAATTTGTACTTTATTTGGTGTGCCGGTTGAATATGTTGGCATTATCTTAGTGATTAGTATTATCATCGATATCCCTGCAACACTTTTGAACTCCACAGGAAACAATGTATGTGCTATGTTAATTACCCGAATGGTTGAAGGTAAAAACTGGTTGCAGAAATCATTTTCATAGTTTTTTATTATATATTTAGCATCAAAGGTCATTATGTCAGGAAACAGCATTGGTAAGTTATTTACCGTCTCAACGGCTGGCGAAAGCCATGGCCCGGGCTTGGTTGCCATCATTGATGGTTGCCCGCCAAACATTGAATTAACAGCGGAAGATCTACAGTTTGATTTGGATCGCCGTAAACCAGGTACTTCACGCCATACAACGCAGCGCCGTGAAGCGGATTTAGTGGAGATTTTATCAGGAGTTTTTGAAGGTAAAACAACAGGCACACCGATTGCATTATTGATTCGCAATGAAGATCAGCGTTCTAAAGATTATGGCAACATTGCAGATCAATTTAGACCAGGTCATGCGGATTATACTTATCATGCGAAATATGGTATTCGCGATTATCGTGGTGGCGGTCGTTCTAGCGCGCGTGAAACTGCGATGCGCGTTGCAGCTGGTGCGATTGCAAAGAAAGTATTGGCAGAACAATTTGGTGTGAAAATCTTCGGCTATTTATCACAATTGGGGCCAAACAAGCCAACAGCATTTGAGCAATCTGTGATTGAAACAAATCCTTTCTTTTGGCCGTGCGAGGCGGATGTAGAAAATCTAGAAAACTACATGGATGCACTCCGTAAATCAGGTGATTCAGTGGGTGCTGAAGTGACTGTGATTGCTGAAAATGTACCCGCAGGATTCGGTGAGCCAATCTTTGATCGATTGGATGCAGAATTAGCACATTCACTTATGAGCATTAATGCGGTGAAAGGCGTAGAAATCGGCGATGGTTTTGATTGTGTTGAAGCATTAGGCACAGAGTTTCGTGATGAAATCACAAGTGATAATGGCTTCTTAAGCAATCATGCAGGCGGAATTTTAGGTGGCATCTCCTCAGGACAGCCAATTATTGCTAAAATAGCATTGAAGCCAACATCAAGTTTGCGTTTAGAAGGACGTAGTGTGAATGTGCATGGTGAGGATGTAACGGTAGTAACGAAAGGCCGTCATGATCCTTGCGTCGGCATTCGTGCAACGCCCATTGCAGAAGCAATGATGGCGATTACATTATTGGATCATGCACTTCGTCATCGTGCACAAAATCAAAAATTTTAGGAGAAAAAAATGACAACCGTTAATCCTTTGTATCGTCCTCGTCGTTTGCGTCGTAATACGGCGATTCGTCAATTGGTACAGGAGAACTTTTTTTCATTGAACGATTTAATTCACCCGATTTTCATCGAGGAAGGATTAACAGAAGCGATTCAGTTGAAAACATTACCGGGCGTTTATCGTTATCCTGAGTCACAACTAGAAGCAGAAGTGAAAGAACTTGCTGCGCTTGGCATTAAATACATCATGCCTTTTGGTATTTCTCATCATAAAGATTCTATCGGTAGCGATACTTGGAGTGATGAAGGTTTATTGGCGCGTATGATCAAAACGATTCGCAAAGCAGCGCCAGATATGATCATCATTCCTGACATCTGTTTCTGTGAATATACAGATCATGGTCATTGTGGGGTTTTGTGTGAACATGGCTATGTAAACAATGATGAAACGATTGCAAACTTAGGCAAACAAGCTGTAACAGCCGCAAGAGCAGGTGCGGATATGTTAGCGCCATCAGCAATGATGGATGGGCAAATCACAGCGATTCGTGAAGCATTGGATGAAGCAGGCTTTGAACATGTGAGCATTTTGGCGCACGCAATTAAATTCTCATCAGCGTTTTATGGTCCATTCAGAGAAGCAGTCAACTCAGAATTATCAGGCAATCGTAATGCTTACCAAGCGGACTATGCAAATGGTCGCCAAGCTATGATCGAAGCTGAATTGGATGAAGCAGAAGGCGCGGATATCTTAATGGTTAAACCAGGCACGCCATATTTGGATTTAGTTGCTCGTTTACGCCAACAAACAAACTTGCCTGTAGCTGTTTATCAAGTGGGCGGTGAATATGCGGCGATTAAATTTGCAGCATTGGCTGGCGCATTAGATGAAAAAGCAGTGGTTAAAGAAACGATGATCGGCTTTAAACGCGCAGGCGCAGATATCATTGTAAGCTACTACACAAAACAGATCGCAGAGTGGTTGCGTGATGGCGAAATTGATAGCTTGAGTAAGTAATTTTATTCAGGCATTAAAATCAAAGAAGCCCAATCATTGATTGGGCTTTTTGTTAATTATGAGAAGAAGGAGCTAAAGTATTTAAAGTTTTAATTGCACTGTTAATTAACGGAATACAATCGATTAATTGATTGTATGTGTTAATAGCTTCTTTTAGTTGTGGTTGGTAATGAGCTTTAATAGGCATTGCTTGCCAATCTAAAACACTTTTAAAATTTTCATAAGAATCTAGATATTCAGTATTCCGATATCCATTTAAATAATCAGTAGAAATTGCTAAAAGGCAACCTGCTAAAATTGAATGTTGATAGACATCATCACTGATTGATCTATTTTCTTCAGGAAACCACATACCATCGCCAAAGCCACCATGCTTAAAATGCGAAAAAAATTGTTGAGCTGATTGTGCTACAGCACATACAGTTGTTAATGTTTGGTTTGCTTCATTAATATTCATTACAGATACCTATGTAAGTTATACAGATAATTGATTGCAGAGTATATGGTGGTAGTTTTTTTGATTTCAAGATCAATTATTGAAAATATTTGACAGCCAACCCCCAGATGTGAATAATGCGCTCTCTTATTTATTCAACGTATCTTCACCAAGAAGAACCAACTAAAAAGGTGATACCAATGCTCGTGGCTTTAATCAACGCATAATACCGACAGCAATTTATTCAAATTGATTGTAAAAAATCTAATATCTATCGATACATTCAAATTTTACGTTTGAAGGTGAATTGTTGTCATTTTTATTCCATATCATTGGAGAATAAATATGAGACACAATCATAATTCAGACGATTTTCAATCAGATTTCATCAAATATCCACGCACAAAACATTTAGAAAGCTCGCGCCTGCAAAATGGTGACACTGATCATGATCAAATGGCTTATCGAAGCTTGATCGGTCAATGGATCATTGTGGAAGAGAAGCTCGATGGTGGCAATGCTGCCATTAGTTTTTCCAAGCAAGGGGAATTGCGCTTGCAATCCCGAGGGCATTATCTAACAGGTGGTGGACGAGAGCGCCAGTTTAATCTATTTAAGCAATGGGCAGTTGCGCACGAGTTGTGGTTATTGGATCGATTGGAAGATCGTTATATTTTATTTGGGGAATGGTTACATAAAAAGCACTCAATGTTTTATGACCATTTACCTCATTATTTCTGTGAGTTCGATATTTGGGATCGTAAGCAACAATGCTTTTTATCCACTTATGAACGCGCACTATTATTAAAAGATGGCCCAGTTTTATCTGTGCCTGTGTTATATGCTGGCTTTGCACCAAAATCTTTAAAGGATTTATTGGAAAATGTGACGCAATCCTTAGCAAAGACAGCAGAATGCCAAACTGTGTTTGAAAGCATTGTGAAAAGGGAAGGCTTTGACCTTGCTCGCTCACAATCGCAATGTGATCCATCTTTGTTGATGGAAGGTTTATATCTCAAAGTGGAAACGGCAAAAGAAACGATTGATCGCATTAAATGGGTTCGTCATGACTTTGTGCAAGCGATCATAGATTCCAAGCAACATCATGCTTTGCAGGATTTTATCCCGAATCAATTGCGTAGCAATGTAGATATTTTTGCGCCACAAATTACAGAGTTTTGGCAACACCATATTTCTATGGAGGAGCTTTTATGTCCTTGCTCACAGTAAAAGGCAGTTATAAAAATCTGTATCAATTGGTAAGAACTGCGATTGATACAGCATTTAATTTGGATGATTTTGCAGAAATCATTCCTGATTTATATGCGCTGAAAGATTGCCCGCAAGATCCTTATTTTCATGGCGAAGGCAATGTTTGGATTCATACAGAATTAGTGGTGAAAGCTTTATTGCATGATGCAAATTTTCAAAAGGAATCGGAAGAAGCACAGTTCATCTTATTCATGGCGGCACTTTTACATGACATTGCAAAACCAGATACAACGGTGATTGATCCTGATTCTGGGCGCATTCGCCAACCGGGGCATTCTAAACGTGGCATGTTGGATGCTCGGATTATTTTGTGGCGCTTGCAAGTGCCATTTGTAATCCGAGAGGCGATTTGCAATCTTATTGAAGTGCATCAATTGCCATTTTGGTTGTTGAGTGATGATCAACGAGAAGATCCTATTTTTGTGATCAATCGCTTATCTTGGGATGTTTCCTTGTGGCATTTGTATCTATTGGCAAAAGCGGATATGCATGGCAGGGATTATGAGCATAAAGCACAAATGTTGGATGAAATAGAGCTGTTTCGCCTATTTTGTGAAGAGCATGATGTATTACATCAACCAAAGCAATTTGTGGATAATCATACGCGTGTACATTATTTCCGTGGAGCGAATGTTCAGCCTGATTTTCCATTGTTTAACGAAGGCGGTAGCGAAGTCATTTTAATGGCAGGCTTGCCTGCGAGTGGGAAAAATCATTGGGTGGAAAAGCATTGCAAAGGTTTACCTGTGGCTTCGTATGATGATGCGCGTGCACATTTGAAACTGCGCCATGGTGAAAATGAAGGCATGGTGACGCATTATGTGCAAGATCAAGTGAAAGCCTGGCTTCGTAAAAAAGAACCATTTGTATGGAATGCCACGCATTTATCGAAAGAGATGCGAGAGAAAGCCTTAAATTTGCTCTATTCTTATAATGCGAGCGTTAAAATTGTCTATTTAGAAGCGGATGAAAAAACGATTCTTTCACGGAATCAAAAGCGCGACAGCACATTGAGCAATGATCGCTTATTGAAGATGCTGTTTAAATGGTCAGTACCAAAACGAATCGAGGCGAATGAAGTGATTTATTGGGAAAATTAATTGAAAATACACTTTAATATTAATCGGCGTATAATAGCCCGCCATTAATTTAATCAGAAACATAAGGTTTATATTTTAAAATGGATATTCAGCATCTGGAATCGGTCGAAGCAATTTATGGCGTGCAATTGCCAGAAGTGTATTTGAGATTATGCCAAGATGGTTTATTGGAAACAGGCAAATATGGTTCCATGTGGTACGGCACATATTATGCAGAGCGTTTAAAACATCCAACATTGTTATTTTTGAGCAATGAATTTGAATTGATCGAGGATAACGGCATTGCAGAAGTGGCTGAATGGGTGAATGATGATTTTTCCCCTGAAGAATTCACATGCATTCCTTTTGCGATGAGCGGCGCCGGTGATTACTATTGTATGGCTTATCCAAAAGAAGATAGTGATGGTGTTGATCCTGTTGTGATTTATCTCCCACATGATTACAATGAATATACGTATTTAGCGAAAAATTTTGTGGATTTTATTTTTAGACATTTTCTAGAAGCCTTAACAGATTTAAGTTTCTTTGATTTAGAAGGTGAAAAGTTCTCCATTAAAGAATCTTTGCATCAATCACTATTAGCGCATCAGCCTTATTTGTCAGAAGAGCAATTTGAAAAACTTAAAGAAACCTTAACACGTGAAATTCAAACATTTGAAGATATTCATGTGTTACCAAAGCATACGATTGTTAATGAATATGTAGGTTATCTCAGCAAAGAAGAATTTAAAACCATCATTGAATCGATGATTCCATTTGAGTTTTTGGATCAAGAAGTTAGTTTTTAACTTTTAAACCATTCATTAAAGTTGTCCAACAATTAATCGCCTCAGGCAAACGTGCTTGGGGCTTTTCATCATTGGCGATCCAAAAAGCAGCTTCCGTTAACGCACCATTAATGAATACAGCGAGTGCATTGGCGTTAGTTTTTTGAATGTAACCTTCCATCATCCCTTTACATAATAATTGCTCGACAGATTCAATACATTGCATTTGTATATGGGTTAATTCACTGCCCAAAACAGATTTAGCATCAATTAATAATATTTGCTGGATTTCATGGTCGAGCACCATTTCTAAATAAGCTTTGCCACGATTATATAAACCGAGCCATGGATTTTCAGCTTCATCAGAAATTTGTAACAATTCCACATCAATTTCAGCATCGATCTGTTTTACAACTTCTGCAAATAAGCCTTTTTTACTCCCAAAATGATGATACAAAGCACCACGGGTTAAACCGACAGAAGCAGTAAATTCATCCATGGAAGTATTGGCATAGCCTTGCTCTGAAAATGCAATTCGTGCCGCAGATAGCAATTTTAGCTGTGTTTCTTCCATCATCTGTGTGCGCTTATTGGTGGCTTTTTTCATTCCTGATCCATCTAAAAAAATTAATAACATTGTAATTGACATACATCGCGTATGCAAATACAATTCGCAAATCACATACGCGATGTATGTGAGTAAAACATTATTGAGGATTCGCTTATGGCTTCGTACGCCACTTTATTGAGAACCCCGGGCGCCAAGGGGTTTGTATTGGCAGGATTATTGGCAAGATTGCCTGTTTCGATGACAGCGATTGGCATCATTACAATGCTTTCTGAAATGAATGCGAGCTACACATTAGCAGGTGGTGTTGCAGCAGTATTCACATTGAGCTGCGCCATTATTGCGCCACGTATTTCACGTTTAGTGGATCGCTATGGGCAGAGCAAGGTTTTACCTTATGCAGCAATCATTGCATTATTGAGCATATTGAGTTTACTCGCGGTAGCACATTGGCAATTGCCATCATGGTTATTGTTTGTTTTTGCCGTATTGGGCGGATTTACACCAAATATGTCTGCAATGGTGCGCGCACGTTGGACGGAAATTTATCGTGGCAAACCTGAATTACAAACGGCTTATGCATTAGAAAGTGTATTGGATGAATTGTGTTTCATAGTTGGTCCACCATTATCAGTGGGATTATGTGTGGGATTGTTTCCGCAAGCAGGTCCATTATTAGCTATGTTATTTTTAGCTTTGGGTGTAACAGCATTTGTAGTACAGAAAAAAACTGAGCCTGCAGTGAATGATGTAGAAGTTTATAATGCTTCAGTGTTCCGTTTAACGATGGTGAAAGCACTAACATTATTGATGATTTTTTTGGGCATTATTGTAGGTACAATTGATGTGGCAAGCGTTGCATTTGCTAAGGCACAAGAAATGCCAGCAACAGCCAGCTTAGTTCTATCATTTTATGCCGTGAGTTCATGTGCTGCGGGTTTAATTTTTGGCATGATGCAATTTAAAATATCTCTCGCTAAGTGCTTAATGATGGCTTCCATTGCAACAATGTTATCGAGCATTCCTTTATTGATTGTATGGAACATTACATCATTATCCATCACTGTATTTGTGGCAGGTTTTTTCTTCTCACCAACCATGATCACAGCAATGAGTTTAATAGAAGAAAATGTACCAGATGAACAATTAACCGAAGGTTTAACTTGGTTATTATCAGGTTTAGGTATTGGTGTTGCGCTAGGTGCTGCAATGGCGGGCTTTGTGATTGATCTTTATAGTGTGAGCGCAGGCTTTGCAGTTGCTTTATTGTCTAGTATATCTGTCCTATGTACGGCGGTTTATATTTGTAGATTTCAAAACCGCCATATATAGATAACTATTTTGCACGGCATTCGGCAGGTAAATATTTATCACGAATGCTGTTTGTGCCCCACACAGTTGTTGCTATGGTTGGATATTGTCGTACCGCCTCAGCACCACATATCCATGTAATTGATCCATCACCCATAATTGGCATAATTGGAACTTCTGCGGGCATTCTAGCATTTGGTTTTTCTTGTATATCTTCCGTTACATACAGGTATAATACGCCACCATATTTATCTGCTAAGGTTAGATCACCTCGAATGTTCTTATAGATTTGAACAAATGTTTTCGGAGAGGTTTCATAAACACCTGCTTGAATTCCTGAAGAATGTTGATAATTAACATCTACAACAGGGCCTAACTCACGAAAATTATTTGGCATACGTCCATGATTATTATAGAAATCAATTAATGCTGATTTAAGAGGGCCAAGATTCGCAAAACCTTCAGTGACATACGTTCTTTTAACATAGTCACTATAAAAGGGCATCGCCATCATAGTTAATATGCCAACAATAGCTACAACAATCATCAGTTCTATTAATGTAAATCCTTTTTTCACTATCTGCCCTTAATTTTTAATTGATATTTATGTTATCTATTTAAGTATAGATATATTTTAACATTACCAATTATTTTTTCTTATGATTTAAGTTAATGTTTATGGAATTGCTAAATTCAATATTAAGAGTGAGATCAATGTATATAGTGATCGTAATCAGATAAGTTATGGTATTGAAATCATTGTGGAGAAATTTTTTATATTTTTTAAAAAATTGTTTATGCAGTTAGCCAGCCAACGATTATAATTATTTTATTTTAAAACTATAGGCAATTTATAATAATGGGCAGTTTCTATTTTTTACAGATTTTTACAGTGGTTTTTCTGCTGTCTATCGCAACTACGCTATTCAATAAAAGAATACTTGGGTTGCCTGCGGCGATTGGTGTTCCAATTGTTTCAGCAATTTTTGTATTTTTATTGCAATGGACTGTAAGTTTATTTGGGAATAATAATTATATTCAAATCAATATTGTAGAGATTGAAGCAGCGGTTCGTAGCATTGATTTCTATGACTTTTTAATCAATGGTGTGATCTGTTTTATTTTGACATCATCAGCGCTGAAGTTTCGTTTATCAGATTTAAGAACATACTTTAAGCCAATCGCAATTTTAGCAAGTATTGCTTTGATCTTATGTGCTTTTTTCTTCGGAGCAGCATTATATGGTTATCAAATATTGGTAGGTACACCAGTGAGCTTTTTAATTTTATTATTATTAGGTTCAGCGCTTGGTGCAACAGATCCGATTGGTATTAAAGGTGTTTTAAGTTCTGTTAAAGCGCCTCGTCATTTAATGATTAAGCTAGAAGGTGAGTCATTATTCAATGATGCAGTGTGTATTGCATTATTTATGAGTATTTTAGCGATTGTCAAAGGTGGGGATTTTACTATTGAGGGATTCTTTGCAGATTTAGCTTATGAAATTGTGGTTGCCATCATCATTGGTGTTGCTTTTGGGCTATTTGTATTGCGTTTATTAAAAGGCAAACATGAAATGGAATCATTGATTTTATCGACAGCATTTCTCGCAACAGGTTCTTATTTAGTAGCATTGTATGCACATGCATCAGGCCCGATCGCTTGTGTGGTTGGCGGTTTAATCGTGGGTAATCGTTGGCAGGATATTTTAGATGAGCAAGAAGTCAATGAGGTTAACCATTTTTGGCATACTGTTGAAGGGATTATTAACTCATTTTTATTCACATTGATCGGTATGGAATTATTTATCATTGATTTTAATACAGATCTATTATTTGGCGGTATAGTTGCATTTATTATTCTGCATTTATCACGTTTTGCAGGCAACTTTTTAGCATTTGTGCCTTTCAGATCGGTGAGAAGAAAAAGTTATCATGGTAGTTTAGCTATTCTGTCTTGGGGTGGTGTTCGCGGTGGTATTTCATTAGCATTGATTTTGGCTGTGGCAAATATCCCACAATTATCTGAATATAGTAGTATTTTGATTGGCTATACATTCACATGTGTATTGTTATCGGGTGTTGTTTGTGGTTTAGGTCTACCAGGTGTCATGAATGCTTATTACCATAATCCTAATGAACCAAAGACAGGTTTTGCAGGTTGGTATCAAAGAATGTGCCATAAAATGAACTATAGTGGCATGAAATATGTTGTTACTGAAGATAACAATGGGCAAGAAGTGATTTCTATCTATAATCCTGAGTGTTTAGTGGATGAGTCAAAATTAGAAGAAGCCGAAGAAGAAAATCCAGAGTTAGCTGAAGAGATTCAAGCAGAATTGGATTCTAAAGTAAAACAATTAGAAAACTCAGAGAATTTCTAAACGATTACTATACAGTTAGATTGAAAAACCTCAAAAGCATAAAGCTTTTGAGGTTTTTATATTGCTAGAATATATATTTAGCAGTGACCCAATAACGGCGACCTTCTTCATTTCGACGATAACGATTTGCAAAATCTGTTGCTGTTTTATTCGTTAAGGATGGCTGCATATCCATAAAATTCTTATTAAATACATTATAAATACCTGCACTGAAACTTAGATTATCATTCATAGTGTATTTAGCTCCAAGATTCATTAAAGCATATGATCTGTAATAAACCTTTTCTTTATTCCAATTTAAGTTATTAAATTGTTTGCCTCTGTATTCAGTTTCAGCCCAAGTATTCCATGAGTCTTGTATTTGCCAATCTACTTTGACATTTGCCATATGTCTAGGTGTTTCGCTGAATGGGCGTTTGACATCGTCTTTTGTGAATGAGCTTTCAGTATATGTGTAGTTGAATTTTAAGCCTATTTGATCAGTGAGTTGATAACGGACACCTAGTTCAAGGCCATATAATTTTGCATTATCTGCATTATAATATTTTGCAAGTTGGCCACCGCTATCAGGCCAAAAAGTACCATTTACTTCACAGATAGGGGTTACACAGTTTTCAACTGAGGATTGAATTTTATCTTTAAATTTTGTATAGAATATAGTTGTATTTGCAGAAAAATTAGTATTATTAAAATAAAGTCCCAATTCTCCTGACGTTGCAGTTTCTGGATCTAAATCTGCATTCCCGACAATGGGTAATCTACCTTGGCGGCCAACACCAACAACATCATTTTGCATCAAGTGAACATCAGGAGTTTTAAATGCACGACTCACCCCTCCCTTGACCTGCCATGAATCATCAATGTTCCAAGTTAAATATAATCTTGGACTAAAATTGCTACCAAAATCTTGGTTTTTATCAAAACGTAGACCAAAGGTTGCAATAAAATTTTCTAGAATAGACCACTCATCTTCTGCGAATAATGCCCATTGCCACTGTTTTTTATTTACAGGGGATGTGGCTAATGTATCGTTTAATTCTTGTTGTCTATATTGCATACCTACGCTGATAAAATGATCATTCAGTGCAAACATCCATTTATTATCCAAGATAATATTGGTGTATTTAATGTCACGATTTGTGCTATCTACTAGTTTTGGTGGTCTTGATACAGGATTTAATCTACCAATTGTTTTGGTTTGATCCCACAATAATGATGTATCAATCGTTACAGAGTCATAGCGACCTTGATGAGAAAGGGATGCTCTGTCACGGGTAAATTTTAATTTATCAGAATAACCACCACCAGCAAGGCCAGGACGAACATTTGTATTAAGAGTGCCTAGTTGTTCATTGGAATTATCATAACGTTGAATACCGCGATCATAATTGAAAATGATGTCATTTTCACTATTTGGGGTAAAAGATAATTTACCACTCATATTGTAATTATTTTTTTTGCCCATACCTGAAAAATAGCTGTATCTACCCGTATGAATGCCAGATGATCGTTCAGATTGATTTTTTGCATAAGTACCTTTAGCATTGGATGAGTGGTCATATCCACCCATCAGCGCTATACCTAATGTATCTTGAATTAAAGGGCCTGAAATGTATAAGCTTGTATTTAAATGCTTGCTAAATTTACTGTTTCCGGGCTGGATAAATCCAACATTCATTTCGCCACTCCATTGATTAGGGACTTTTTTAGTAATAATGTTTACAACACCGCCAATAGCATCCGAGCCATATAATGTTGACATTGGTCCGCGCACAACTTCGATCTGTTCAATAGCAGACATAGGTGGAATAAAATTAGTATCAATATCACCAAAGCCATTAGGCCTGGCACCTGAAGAGTTTTGACTTAAGCGTTTACCATCAATTAAAATTAATGTGTAATCACTTGGCATACCGCGGATGCTGACGTTATATCCGCCTGATTTTCCACCGCGCTCAACATTCACCCCTTCAATATTTTTTAATGCCAATCCCAATCCGGAAATAGGCTTATCTGTTAATTCTTGACCAGAAATTACGGAAATGCTGGCAGGCGCATCTTTGACTGCTTGACTAAAACCTGAGGCGGTGACTACAACTTTAGATAAATCTATCGCTGTTTTTTCTGTTTCAATATGATTATCCAATTCTGCTGATTCTTCTGCATAAGTGTATGAAAATATGCCCATAATTAATATGGATAATATGCTTTTATGTAGTGTAATATTTTGATTATTTCTGTTCTTGCAGAATTTCATCATAGTTATTTTTTTCCTTATTATTTTTAAAATTTAACCTTAAAGAAAATTTATCATTCATTTTCTTAGGTGTAGAATTATTATCATTTGTAATTGATATGTCAATACAAATAGAAGTTATTCTCATTTAATAATATTAATTTATAATATCTCAATAAAATTTTTGATTTTTTAAAAAATATTTTATTTTCAATTGCTTATAATGTTATTGGAATTTTAACTTATGTTGATATTGATTAAAATTATGAATGCTTACGTGTACACAAGGGAAAAATTGCTATCTAATAAAAAAGCTGAATCTGATAATTTCAGATTCAGCTTTGCGTTTATGTATAGTGGGATCGGTTTAAAATTATTGATCTAATATCTCGTCCTGCGGGCGAGATATTAATTTCTAATTTGAATATAAAGCAGGGAATTAGAGAATAAATCTGCTTAAATCTTCATTGTCAGACAATTCGCCCAATGAGTTTTTAACCATTTCTTCGTCAATTGTTACATTTTCACCGCTCTTATCAGATGCTGTGAAAGAGATTTCCTCTAATAAATGCTCTAAGATTGTGTGTAAACGGCGAGCACCGATATTTTCAGTTTTCTCATTCACGTTGTAAGCAATTTTTGCAATTTCAGCAATTGCACCATCTGTGAATTCTAAGTTAACGTCTTCAGTTTGTAGCAATGCTTTGTATTGCTTGATCAAAGCAGAAGATGGCTCTTTCAAAATGCGCTCGAAATCATTTGCTGTTAACGCATTTAATTCCACACGAATTGGTAAACGACCTTGTAATTCAGGAATCAAATCAGAAGGGCGAGCCAAGTGGAAAGCACCTGATGCGATGAATAAAATATGATCTGTTTTTACAGGACCATATTTAGTTGAAATCGTGCTGCCTTCAATGATCGGCAATAAATCGCGCTGAACACCTTCGCGTGAAACATCAGTACCTGAGCTTTCGCCGCGGCGGCAAACTTTATCGATTTCATCAATGAATACGATACCAGTGTTTTCAGCAGCCTCAATCGCAGCTTTTTTCACTTCTTCTTCATTCACTAAACGGCGTGCTTCTTCATCTTGAACCAATTTCAAAGCATCTTTGATTTTCAATTTTTGCTTATGTTTTGGTTCATTACCTGTTTGGCTAAATAGCGATTGCAATTGTTCAGCCATTTCTTCCATGCCAGGCGGTGTCATGATGTTCATGCTTGATGCATGTTTTTGCGTCAATTCAATTTCGATCTCTTTATCATCGAGCTCGCCACGAACTAATTTTTCACGGAATTTTTGGCGTGTAGTTGAGTTGTCTGTGCTTGGTGCATCAGGTTCATTATCAAAGCCAACTGATTTAGGGCGTGGAATCAATACATCTAAAATGCGGTTGATTGCAGCTTCCTCAGCTTTAGGATGAGATAACTTGATGGCTTCTTCACGTGCTTTTTTAATGGCAGCTTCTACCAAGTCACGAATGATTGAATCCACTTCTCGGCCAACATAACCCACTTCTGTGAACTTTGTTGCTTCTACTTTAATAAATGGAGCGTTGGCTAAGCTTGCTAAACGGCGTGCGATTTCTGTTTTACCAACACCTGTTGGTCCAATCATTAAAATATTTTTAGGTGTGATTTCTTTGCGTAAATCACCTGTCACTTGCTGACGTCTCCAACGATTACGCAAAGCAATCGCTACAGCGCGTTTTGCATCATTTTGTCCAACAATATAGCGATCCAATTCTTGGACAATTTCTCTAGGTGTCATTTCACTCATGATAAATTCCTAAAACGTTAATTTTTCAATCGTTTGATTGTGATTTGTGTAAATACAGATATCTGCTGCGATGTCTAAGCTTTTGCGCACAATAGATTCTGCATCTAATTCAGTATTATCTAACAAGGCAAGGGCAGCACTCTGTGCAAATGCACCACCAGAACCGATGGTTGCCATGTCATGTTCAGGCTCGATCACATCACCATTACCTGAAATTACAAGAATAGCCGTGGGGTCAGCAACAATTAATAATGCTTCTAAACGGCGCAATTGACGATCAGTCCGCCAATCTTTTGCCAATTCAACAGCAGCGCGTGTTAATTGGCCGTTGTGCTGTTCTAATTTAGCCTCGAAACGTTCAAACAGTGTGAATGCATCTGCTGTACCGCCTGCAAAGCCAGCGATGACTTTGCCATTGTATAAACGGCGAACTTTACGGGCATTGCCTTTCATTACAGTATTGCCTAAAGAGACTTGTCCATCGCCGCCGATGACAACTTCATTGCCACGTCTAACAGCACAGATCGTGGTGCCACGATATTGTTCCATTTGAACTCCTTGTTCATTGTTTCAGTTACGTCCTTTTAAAATGCGGATGAATTTTATGATTTCAAGGTATTCAATCGTAGTATGGTAATTTTCTACTCAGATATATTGCGTTGATGGTTAAGGTTTTGTACTAAGCTTGTGATATAAACGGTGAAAATAGGGAAGATGGTAATCCCTGTAATGGCTAGTATTACTGTACTAATTTTCCCAGCAGTTGTGATGGGGATGATATTTGAGCCTAATGTTGTGGCTGTCATGGAAGCCCACCAAAGAACATCGCCATAAGTTTTAACATCAGGATTGATGCCATTTTCAAAGATGAAAAAGATCAAAGTTTGTAAGTAGGCAATGGAGAAAAATAGTGCAATATAAGAGACAAATAACCCTGTGATTTTGTTGTTAATCAATAGCTTTGCTAATAGGAATAAACCGATTGTACCTCGTAAAATTGGTAAGAATTTCAATAGATAAAAGCTTTGATGAGAGATATTAATATTATAATATTCAAAAATATTGATGTAGGGAATAGATATTAAGATCAAAATGCCATAGCGCTTCAAATAGCTATATTTATGATCTGATAATAAGAAGAGTAAAAAGAAATCAAATAAGAAATAAATACAAATCCAAAATTGTAATTGGTTTTGGCGAATTAAAGGATTTTGATTGATGTTTGGAATATCGAATAGCGTTATATCCATTACTAAAACTAGTGATGCAACAATGGTGGATGCATAAATAAATTTCAGCAATGATTTTTTAAAGTTGGGATTTAATTGAAAGCTCATAATTTATTGAATCTTATTGTTTGGGTCAATCATGTGGTATTCCTAAGTTTTGCTGGTACTTTATATAATACAAAGAATCAATATTATTTGGGTAAAATACTATGAGTTTTATAACAGATCCATTAAACGCACATTAATTCCCAGAAAACTATATGAATGAATGCTTCGATGAAGTTGATTGGCAGTGATTCAAGGGCATCTTGAATATTATGATATCGAAGATATCTTGACTCAGCACAGATCATAAAGTGATCAAATGAAGGATAATGGCGTATTCTAATAAATAATAGATTAGAATACGTTTTTTATTTCATCTTTTGTACTCATTCTTGGGGTCTTACATGGATTGGCAACAGATACTTTTCCATTTTTTGGGTGGTTTAGGTTTATTTCTTTTCTCCATAAAATTTATGGGTGATGGTTTACAAAAATCTGCGGGTAATCGTTTACGCACAATTTTGGATCGTTTTACCACTAATCCATTGATGGGAATTTTGGCAGGTATTTTTGTCACTGTGCTGATTCAATCAAGTTCAGGAACAACAGTAATTACAGTTGGGCTTGTTAGTGCAGGATTGATGACATTGCGCCAAGCTATTGGTGTTATTATGGGTGCAAATATTGGTACAACTGTGACAGCATTTATTATAGGCATTGACATTGGTGAATATGCTTATCCCATTCTACTAATGGGTTCTGTGATGCTATTCTTCTTTAAAGCTGCAAAAGTTCAAAATTTTGGGCAGATTTTATTTGGATTTGGCGGTTTATTCATCGGTTTGGATTTAATGAGTAGCGGTTTAGCACCACTTCGTCATTTGCCAGTTTTTACATCATTGATTGTAGAAATGAGCCACAGCCCGATTCTTAGCGTTGTTGTGGGTACGGTATTTACTTTAATTGTTCAATCATCGAGTGCTACAATTGGTATTTTGCAAGGCTTATATGCTGAAAATTTAATCTCATTAGATGCAGCGCTCCCAGTATTATTTGGTGATAATATTGGTACAACGATTACAGCAGTGTTAGCAGCAATTGGTGCAAGCATTGTGGCAAAGAGGGCAGCTGCGGTTCATGTGTTGTTCAATGTTGCAGGTACTATTATATTTCTAATATTGTTAGGACCATTTACAGAATTTATGCTCTGGATCACAAGTTGGCTAGGGCTAGAGCCAAAAATGCAGATTGCATTTGCGCATGGCACATTTAATGTTGCAAACACACTTATTCAGCTACCTTTTATTGGATTGTGGGCATATTTAGTCACTAAGTTATTACCTGAGCGAGAAAAACCTATTAAAAAAGTTGCATTATATTTGGATGAAACTTTAATCGAAAAATCACCATCCATTGCAATTGGTCAAGCGAAAAAAGAAGTGGTGCACATGGGGAATTTAAGTTTAGATGGTTTAAAATCAGCATTATCATATTTGAAAACTAATAATCCTGAAGATGCAAACTTATCAGAAGTTTTAGAAAAAAATATTAATTTATTAGATGAAGAGATTACCAAATATTTAGTTAAAATTTTCCCTCATTCAATTACACCTAGAGATTCAAATGATTTACAAGCAATGCTGAATTTAGTTTGTGACATTGAACGCATTGGTGATCACTCTGAAAATATCATTGAACAAATTAACTTTATGAACGAGCGTAATATCGAATTGAGTGAGCTAGCACGGAATGAAGTTTATGAAATGTTTGAGCTTACTATTCGCTCTGTAGCATTATCAATTGAAGCATTGGATCAAGTTGATTTGTCAAAAGCTAAGCAGGTATATGTGTTAGAAGATGAAATTGATGAAATGGAACGTTATTTAAGAAAGCAACATATCCATCGTTTGAATCATGGTGAATGTACTGCAAAATCAGGTTTAACTTATACGGATTTATTGTCAAATTTAGAAAGAATTGGCGATCATGCGCATAACATTGCAGAGATGCTTTTTGAAAAAGCTAACAATAAATAAAATTTACAATTTTTACAAAATTCTAAAAGGCTTGATAATTGAGCCTTTTAAATCATAATAAGATTGATCTTAGTTATTCATTGTTAGATAAAAATGCTCATTTGAGTGAAATTAGGTATCTTAGAGTTTCGTATCACACTTTGATAGGAGATTTTATGCTACATGAATTTAAAGATGTAATTTCAAAATTGAAAGCAGAAAATAGTCGTTTTGCTAGTCTGTTTGCAAAGCATAGCGCGCTAGATCAAAAAATTTCACAAGCTAGTAAAGATCGAATGGATTATGTTGTGTTAGATGCCTTGAAGAAGGAGAAGCTGTATCTTAAGGATGAAATATATGCTATGTGCGTTGCTTATCAAAAAGCACAAGTATAATTTTAATTCATCTCAGAATAAATGTAAGGGGGCGCAATATGTGCTCCCTTTTGATTTTATATATTGATCATCATGCACGCAACGTTGCAGAAATGTTTGGTATTTTGCGATATCATCTATGATTATTTAATTTTAAGAGAAAGGAGCTGATTATGCCTTCATTTGATATTGTCATGGAACCAGATATGGTAGAAGTTCGCAATGCCATGGATCAATCAATCAAAGAGATTGAAACACGTTTTGATTTTAAAGGCACAGAAGCAAAGTGTGAATTGAATGATAAAACTGTGGTGCTTTATGGCGACAGTGATTTCCAATTAGAACAAGTGCTGAATGTTGTGGTTTCTAAAATGGCACGTCGCAATGTGGATATTCGTTTTTTAGATTTGAATGCAAAATCAGAAAAATCAGGGAAGATCGTTAAGCAAAACATTGCGATTAAATTTGGTCTTGAAACTGAGCAAGCTAAAAAAATCGTAAAAGTGATCAAAGATGAAAAAATGAAAGTACAAGCTGCAATCCAAGGCGATAGCGTTCGTGTGAGTGGTAAAAAACGCGATGATCTACAAGAAACGATGGCGGTATTGAGAGAAAAAATTAAAGATTTGCCATTGGCATTCAATAATTTTAGAGATTAAGCTAAACATATACATTAAAAGGGAGCTAATTAAAGCCCTTTTTTATATGGCTAAATAAAAATCTCGCTCGAAGGCGAGATATATTCTGTCATCAATACCAAACATCAATTAATATTGCTCCCGTAGGGAGCAATATTAATTGTAAAAGATATTTTTATTGATCAGCTTTGGTTAAGATTCTATTGAACCAAGCAACGTTGATCACATCCAATAATCTATTTTGGCTTGTACGTGCGGTTAGGTTATCCAAGTCAATTTCTTTAACATTCTGATCTTGGCCTGCACAAGTGAATACAGCTTTTGTGCGCTGTTTTGTTACAGGATCAATCTGCCATTGTAAGCATTGACCGCAAACACCTTTCATCATACATTGCATAGGGCTACCAACAGTTCCCATCACTTCAACATCAGGTTTAAAGATATCAATTAAGCGGCCATTAGGTGATAATTCTTTTTGTAAGCCTTTTAATAAACCTGTAGAGCCTAATGCCAACATACGATCAATCCTAGATAAATCCACAACGCCATCATTGTTTAGATTTTCAAGTAATTCGATCATATCGGTTGCGACTACTGATGAATCCTGAGGGCGACGGGCCTCTAATTTATCGCCTTTTTGCACGCACCAAATGATCTGATCTGTACTCGCTTCCAATTCATCCATTTTATCCATTTCAGAAGCTTGAGCAAGCGTTGCGATATAAGTAATCTTATTACCAGCTTCACGCAATACAGGTGCTAAATCCAACATGATTGCTGTACCCCAACGACCTGCCATGATTAAGATATTCTTATTCGTTGGAATATCTGTTGGCGCACCTGTTGGGCCTGCCAATACTAAACAATCTCCTGGTTTCAAGCGAGAGATTAAACGTGGTGCAACACCCCATTGGAACACCATCAAACGGATTGCACCATCTTTAGAGCCTGTACCTGATGCTGTAAACAATGGAATCTGCATGCGTGTATCTTCAATGATCTGACCATCCACTTCATATGTTTGTAAGCGGAAGAATTGACCAGGCTGGAAGTTTTTCGCAACAAATGGTGCTTTTACCCAAACTTCAGCAACCGCAGGGTTATCACGATTCACAGATTGAACAGTCACTGTTAAACCTTCAGTCATTGTTGCGCTCAATTCATCATTGGATAAATGGTTCGCAGGTAATGCCTTCATGGATTCAATCACTTGATCCGCTGTACGTTTTGCACTTGTGATGGCTTTAACAACGTTACCGTTGAATGTTGGATGTGTATCGCCGATGTATGAAACACGATGATCTTTATGCTCAAAAGATGTGAAAGGTGCAAAGTCATCTTTCACATTCTTCTCACGATCATATTCAACTTTGTTGCCGAGTAGATCATAACCTTGGAAATGGTGTTTATCTTCAATTTCGATCGTGCCATGTTCAGTTGCATAGATCGTATTCGGTGAAGTACCAGCAGCTACTAATACTGTACGTGCTGGAATGGTCACTTCCTCGCCATCTTTTGTAAAGGTAATGGTTTCAATATGGCCATATTTATCTAAGTTTACGCCTTTAGGGTTTAAAGATTCGCCATAGAAAATACCTTCTTCAAATGCTTTTGTGATCTCTTCATGGTTTAAAGTATAAGCAGGGGATTCTTGCATTGTACGGCGATATGCTAATAAAACGCCGCCCCATTTGTGCAATAAAGGTGTAAAGTTAGGAGCTTCGCCAGCGGCAGCTGCACGTTCACGCTCTGCTTTTACTTCACGACCATGAGTGATGAATTCATCTAGGATTTCATGATCTTCAGGTGTGAATAGCGCACCACGAACAGCTTCTTCACCCAAGGTATCCACACGATGTAAAACTTTTTCTACTTGTTTAATATAGTAAGCTTGCATTTCTGTTGCAGCATCTACAGCTGTTAAACCACCACCAATGACAACAGCAGGCATACGCACTTGTAATGTAGATAGGGAAGTTTGCTTAGCAGCACCTGTCAATTGCATTGCCATTAAGAAGTCAGAAGCTTGGCGCATACCACGAGCCAATGAGTTCTCAATGTTCAATACGCGTGGTAAACCTGCGCCAACTGCCATTGAAACGTGATCAAAGCCTAATTCAAAGGCATCTTCTAACATCAATGTACCGCCTAAGCGCACACCACCAAAGATCTGTACATTGTTACGACGAGCTAATACCAAATAGATCAAACGAAGGAAGTTTTTATCCCAACGAACTGTAATACCGTATTCAGCAACGCCACCAAAACCATATAAAATACGGTTTGCTAAATCTTCTTCTAAAGATGACCAATGTTCAACAGGGCCATTGATAATGGCTTCAGGCAATGGTTCAATCTTTAAACCATCTACAGCCACAACATGACAACCTGCTTGAGATAAATAATGTGTCATCGTGAAACCAGCAGGGCCTAAACCTGATACTAATACTTTGCGATTATTGCCATCTGTTGGTAAGTAAGCTGATTGCTTTAATGGGTTCCAACGAGTAAAAATATCATAAATCTCAATACCCCAAGGCAATTCTAAAACACTTGTTAATACGTTTGTTTCGATTTGAGGAATATTAACAGGCTCAGTTTTCTGATAGATACATGCCTTCATACAGTCATTACAAATACGATGACCTGTTGCAGGAACCATTGGATTTTCGATCATGATCATTGCTAATGCACCGATTACATGACCTGATTTGCGCAATGTGATCATCTCGGAGATTTTTTCATCCAAAGGACAACCTGTTTGTGTATTGCCAAATGTATCTTTCTTTAAACCCAATTCAGGTTGAGCTTTTTTAACAGGGAAGCCTTTACTACAGAAATCACCTTCATGATCGTGGCAATATTTACAGTAATCCACTTCGCCTGCGATGTCATGATCACACATGCGGTTATCTGTTAAATGAAATCCGTCACGGCGGCGCTCTTTACCATTGCCTTGGCGAACAGGAATACCTTTAAAGATTACTTCTTCATTATTGACTAAGTTTTGAGGATCAACACGCTCTGGGAATTTAAAAGAAACCCAACCTTTTGTGACTGCTTGACCTTCTTCCGTATTTAAAGCTAAAGCGCCCCATTCGATGATCTCTTTTTCTTCATCAGAGCCTGCTTCTAATGTTACGGCATATTTGGCTAAATCAAATTCAAATGTTTCTGCCGTTGCATTGCTTTTTGCCATTAAACGATCGGTTAATGTATCGAAAGTTTCAGTAATCTCTTGTTTATAACGTTTTGCACCACGTTGAATATAGCGATCTTTAAACTGCAATACAGTCGCTTCATCCTTAGCTTGTGTGAAATAAAATTCAGTATCTTTTTGAATTTGTAATGTATTTGAGATAAATTGATTCAGCGCCTCAGCAATTTGTATTTGTAATTCTGAAGTTTCAATTTTATTTAAGGTTAATGTTTGGTTACGCCAAGACTCAATTTGAGTTTTTAATTCGGGTGATAAACTATTTAAAAATAGTTGGTCAAGCGACTCTAATCCTTCTTTGGTTTTAAGGGCATCAAATGAAAGCGCAAAAGGCTTCCAGAGTTCGTCAAAGTTGGTCATTTCAGTCATCCTACACTAAAGTGGTCATTCATTTTGAAATATTAAATAGGGCGCTATTGTAACGAATATTTCAATTTTTTGTTGCGATGTAAATCATCATTTTATTATGTAGTATTGCTTATTTGCAAAATAGGTATAGATTATTGTCTCTAATGAGCTACATTTATAGTACATTCACTAAATCATGGAGGATATGATGTCAAACGAGTTTCGTATTGAGAAGGATACAATGGGTGATGTTAAGGTGCCAGCAGAAAAGCTCTGGGGTGCACAAACCCAACGTTCTTTAGAAAATTTTAAGATCTCGACAGAAAAAATGCCAAAAGATTTAATTACAGCGATGGCAATAGTGAAGCGTTCAGCTGCAATTGTGAATAATGAAGCGGGTTTATTAGATGATCAAAAAACAAAAGTTATTTTAGAGGCATGTGATGAGATCATTGAAGGCAAACACGCGACAGAATTCCCATTGGCAATTTGGCAAACTGGTTCTGGCACACAAACCAATATGAACTTGAATGAAGTGATCGCTAACCGTGCAAGTGAATTATTAGGCGGTGAACGTGGCGAAGCACGTTTGATCCATCCAAATGATGATGTGAATAAATCACAAAGCTCAAATGATACATTCCCAACAGCGATGCATATCTCTGCTGTGGTTGCAATCCAAACACATTTATTGCCTGAATTAGAATCTTTAACAAAAGTTTTAGAGAAGAAATCTAATGATTTTAAAATGATCGTTAAAATTGGCCGCACACATTTACAAGATGCAACGCCATTAACATTGGGGCAAGAAATCTCTGGTTGGGTTGAGATGTTGAAAAATGCTCATCGTCATATTAAAGGTTCATTGCCACATTTATCAGAATTGGCATTGGGCGGTACAGCAGTTGGTACTGGCTTAAATACGCCACCAAAATATTCTGAAAATGTTGCACGTGTGATTGCTGAATTCACCAAACAAGATTTTGTGACATCACCCAATAAATTTGAAGCACTCGGCACAACAGATGCATTAGTTTATACGCACGGTACATTGAAAGGTTTAGCAGCATCATTGATGAAGATTGCAAACGATGTTCGTTGGTTAGCTTCTGGCCCACGTTGTGGCATTGGCGAAATCCGTATTCCTGAAAATGAACCAGGTAGCTCAATCATGCCAGGTAAAGTTAACCCAACACAAAGCGAAGCATTAACAATGGCGTGTGCGCAAGTGATGGGCAATGATGTTGCTGTGAATATTGGCGGTATGAATGGTAACTTTGAGTTAAACGTATTCCGCCCGATGATCATTAATAATTTCTTACAATCTGTGCGTTTATTGGCGGATGGGATGAATAGCTTTAATATTCACTGTGCTGAAGGTATTGAACCAAACTTAGAACGTATTGATGATCTATTGAATAACTCATTAATGTTGGTAACAGCATTAAATCCGCACATCGGTTATGATAAAGCAGCGAAAATTGCAAAAAATGCTTATCAGAAAAATCTAACATTGAAAGCATCAGCATTAGAATTAGGCTTTTTAACTGAAGCTGAGTTTGATGAATGGGTGATTCCAACCAAAATGGTGGGTAATATTTAATATGATTCGATAATCATTTAAATGTATTGAGAAATTTAAGCCATTCGTGAGAGTGGCTTTTTTATAATAAACCTATAATTAATGATAAATATCAATAATAACGATTCTCATTAACCTTGCTTTACATGCATATCTGCTATTGTAGAACCATGATTTATATTTTTTATCCAGCAGGAGAATAATGATGAAAGCAGCTGTTTGGCATGGTCGTGAAGACATTCGTATTGAAGATCGTGAATTGAAATCTTTAAAAGATAATGAAGTGACAATCCGTGTTGCTTGGGCGGGAATTTGTGGTAGTGATCTCCATGAATTTGAAGAAGGCCCTGTATTCATTCCAACAAAAGCCAATGACCTATTAACGGGTGGCATTGCGCCATTAACAATGGGTCATGAGTTTTCTGGCATAGTAGAAGCGATTGGTAAAGATGTTACAAAATATAAAGTGGGCGATCGCGTTTCTGTTAACCCAACAATCACGCATGGTAAACGCAGCGAATACGATGATATTTATGATGGTTTTAGCTTCATTGGCTTACACTGTGATGGCGGCTTTGCGGACTTTGTGAATGTACCTGAATCTGCGGTTTATCACTTACCTGATAATTTGTCCTTAGAAACAGCCGCATTGATTGAGCCAACGGCAGTTGCAGTACAAGCTGTGAAAGAAGGTGGATTACGCTTTGGTGATACTGTGGCAGTCTTTGGTGCAGGCCCAATTGGTTTAGTGACAATCGCTGCTGCAAAAGCAGGTGGTGCAACTAAGATCATTGCACTGGATTTATCAGATTCACGTTTAGCAATGGCGAAAGAAATTGGTGCAACGCACATCATCAATTCAGGTAAAGAAGATGCAGTAGAAGCGATTCGCAAAATTGTTCCGCGCGGTGTGGATGTTTCTTTTGAAGTGGCGGGCGTACAAAAAACGGTCGAGCAATCCATTTATGCAACTAAACCTCGTGGCACAATGGTAATCATTTCTATTTTTGCTAATCCAATTTCATGGCATCCGATGCAATTGATCAATACAGGTGTGAAAGTAACATCTTCGATTGCATATTCACCTTCAAGCTTCCAAGAAACAATTGATTTAATGGCATCTGGGCAATTAGATGTAACATCAATCATTACGAAAAAAATTGAGTTTAAAGATATTGTGGAAGAAGGTTTTAAAACATTAGTGTCTGATAAAACTCAATCAAAAATCCTAGTAACATTGAGTGGTGAAAAATAATCCCTAAATGCTAGATATTGAAATTTGTTATTTGAATCCTCTGAAATAATCATTCAGAGGATTTTTTATTGGATTAAAATGTTGATATCAGATGATGGTATCAAAGGATATAAAAGTGAAACAGGCGCAAGAAAATTTTCATATTAATACAGCTTGGTTGTGTGTTATTAGCTTGGCATTTGCGGCCTTTGTTTTTAATACAACAGAGTTCATTCCTATTGCATTATTAAGTGATATTGGTCGTGACTTTGGAATGTCTGCCGCTGAAGCTGGGATTATGATCACTATTTATGCCTGGATTGTTGCTTTAGCATCATTGCCATTATTGTTAATGGTGGGCAATGTGGAGCGTAAGAGATTGCTATTGTTCATTTTTATCATATTTATTATTAGCCATGTTATTTGCTTTTTTGCTAATTCTTTT
>NZ_MVDO01000180.1 GCF_002006755.1 Wohlfahrtiimonas larvae
TATTAATACGCCTAGAATAATCAATGCTAGGCAAATTGCAATGGGGATAGTAATTGCTTCTTTATAAAAAAAGAATCCTATTAAAAATATAAGGATTGCTCCTGAAGCAGACCAAATGGCATACGTCACTGCCACTTCCATTTTACGTAAACAGAAAGTAAAACAAGTGAAAGAGATCCCAAAAAACACTGTCATAAGAACAACCGCCCACCAAACCGTTAGGCCATGAGCTTCTTTCATCATAACAATTCCAAGTGCTTCAAAGATTATAGCACCTGCGAGTAATAGTTTTGCAGGCATTCTTTACGTAATATTCTAATATAAAAAAGGGGCATTCTAACATTAAATACATAATTGTGTTGACTTATCATAAGATTTCTTGCGCTTGTCATACTTTATATAACTGATTCAATTGCCTAAATAAATCATAGTCAATTAATTTTAACTGCACTATTAAAGTCTCAGCCTTTGTTTTAATATCTATTGTAATATTGATACTTATTCAATCAGTGGAGCACTCTTTTCATGGAACTCATCATTACAGCTTTTTTACTCGGCTTATATGGGTCGGGGCACTGCATATCAATGTGTGGTCCTGTAGTTGGTATTTTAGGGATGAATACCCAAACACATCGAGTAACCGCTGCATTTCTGTACAATTTAGGGAGAATCACAACTTATTCCTTATTAGGCATTATTGCAGCCATATTAAGCATCGCGATGAATGACCTTAAACCTATACAACTAATATTACGCTATCTTGCAGGTATTTTAATGCTCTTTGTGGCATTACAATTTTTCGGCTTTCCAAAATTTTTAGCCTTTGTGGAGAAACCCCTTAAGAATTTTACAAAACCTATTACAAAACTCTCTCAAAGATTTTTTCCTATCAATACTAAACTTCGTGCTTATTGTGCAGGTATGGTGTGGGGATTATTTCCTTGCGGCATGGTTTATGCAGCTTTTGCTATTAGCTTAAGTGCCACGAGCTTTATTCAGGCTCCATTGATTATGTTTGGTTTTGGATTGGGCACATTTGCCGTCATGGTTTCTCTGTCCATTTTTGGGAATTATGCGGGCAAATTTCTGACACATCCGAAATTACGTATTGTTTCTGGCATACTCATTTTAGCCATGACGCTTATGTATTTAATCCCCATGCTGATAAAGGATTTAGGGCTCAGTCAAGGCATGGATCACAGCATGATGAACCATGTTGAAATGGACCACAGCGCAACCGAGCACAAGTCTGATATAGATCATTCTTTACAAAAATTGACTATTGACCACAACTCCCACAATATTGATACTAACGCTAACCATGAACATCAGATGAATGAACCTATAGATCACTCATCAATGTCACATTAAGGAAAATTTTATGTCTTACAGTATTCACACCGAACTTTTCGGCCCTTACCAAAATTTTAGCCATATTTTAGTAGATGAAGCGAGCCAAAAAGCTGTTGTCTTTGATCCTGCATGGGATGCAGATTATATCGCCCAACGCCTACAAAAATTAGGTGTAACGCTTGAAGCCATTTGGCTAACCCACGGGCATCACGATCATACCAATGCTTTAGATGCTTTACGGACTATTTATAATGTACCAGTGTACGCATCCCAGATTGAAATTGATTTCATCAACAATGTACCTGAAGCCATTAATAGTAAAGTCTTTTTACCTTTACCTAACGATATCCAAGGCTTCAAAGACGGCGATATATTACAGTTAGGCGAAACGACAGCAAAAATTATCCATACCCCTGGACATAGCTCTGGTTCTGTTTGCTTTTTACTCACAGACGATATGATCACAGGTGACACCATTTTTATTGATGGCTGTGGCCGCGCAGATTTACCTGGCTCTAGCCCCAATGAATTATTTGAATCATTAACTAAAATTGTGAAAACAGTACCGCATCACGTCACATTACATACAGGGCATGCTTATGGTCCTAGCGATACTGCAACATTAGAATCACAAATTAAAACAAATCCATACTTAAAAAGAGCCAATCGTCATGAATTTGTCGATTATAGAATGAGCAATTAATGAAAAAATTCCATAACTTATAAGGAAAACACCATGAGTACTACTCTTCCTACCATACTCAATCTCGCCATATTCGTCGCAATACTATCTGTATTGTACTGGATGCAAAAAAAATACTACTCTTTTGCTAAACGAGTATTTACAGCACTTGGATTAGGTATCTTATTTGGTTTAGTCTTACATTTTTTATATAACACCGCAACGCCTGAAAGTGCAACTATTTTAAAACATACCATTGCTTATACAGATATTGTGGGTACAGGCTATGTCAAACTGTTAAAAATGATCATTATGCCACTCATTATGGTATCTTTGATTTCTGCTATCATCAAATTAAAAGGTGCTGATTCTATTGGTAAAATTAGTGCCTTATCTATAGGTACATTAGTTGGAACAACTGTCATTGCTGCATTAATTGGTATTGTGGTTGCTCACTTATTTGGATTAAGTGCAGAGGGTATGACTGCAGGCGCAGCGGAAATTGCTCGTGGAGAAGCTCTGTTAGAAACAAATCACCATATGGGTGAATTTTCTTTACCTAATATGATCATTGCATTTATTCCAGAAAATCCATTCCAAGATATTGCAGGATTACGCAGCACCTCTACCATTGCTGTTGTAATTTTCTCTATTTTTATCGGCATTTCTGCGATGGGAATTGCGAAGAAAAAGCCTGAACTATTTGCATCATTTGAACACTTTATGCAAGTTGCTCAAGCAATCGTTATGCGCTTAGTCACTATTGTATTACGTTTAACCCCTTATGGTGTAGCTGCATTAATGGCAAAAATGGTAGCTGTTTCTGAGTTTGCAGAGATCGCGAAATTAATTACATTTGTTGCTGCATCTTATGTTGCCTTGATTTCTATGTTTATAGTCCATTTGTTAATCATTACTGCAACAGGCTTAAGCCCAATTCAATTTGTGAAAAAAATTATTCCTTTATTAATTTTTGCATTCACATCTAGAAGTAGTGCCGCATCTATCCCTTTCAATATTCGCACACAAACTCAAGGTTTAGGTATTTCCGATGGTGTTGCTAACTTTGCAGCATCCTTTGGTGCGACCATTGGCCAAAATGGTTGTGGCGGTATCTATCCCGCAATGCTAGCGTTCATGATCGCTCCCACAATGGGGGTTGATCCTTGGTCTTTAAGCTTTATCCTACCTTTATTAATCATCATTGCAATTAGTTCTTTCGGCGTTGCTGGTGTCGGTGGCGGCGCAACATTTGCTGCATTAATCGTACTATCTGCAATGGATTACCCTGTTGCATTGGCAGGTTTATTAATTGCAATTGAACCATTAATCGATATGGGACGTACTGCATTAAACGTATCTGGCTCTGTCACTGCGGGTACAGTTACAGCTCGAATTATGGGTGAATTAGATGCAACTGTCTTTAATAGCCAAGAACAAATACAATTAGATTCAGATTCATCCACTAATGAACTTAACTAAGTTTAATTTAATTTTAAGATAAGGAGGTCATATGAAGATCATCATTATCGGTGCAGAAGCAGCGGGAATGAGCGTTGCAGCAAAGGCAAAACGTGTTAACCCAGAAGCTGAAATCATTGTATATGAAGCTAGTAATATTACATCTTTTGGTGCCTGTGGATTACCCTACTTTGTGTCAGGTGAATTCGATGACCCCAACTATATGTCTGAATTAAAACCTGAAGATTTTGCTCAGAAAGGAATTACAGTCAAAACGCACCATACTGTTTTAGCTGTCAATCCTGATGAACAGATTGTCATTATAGAAAATGAAGGGGATACTTTCAGTGATCATTATGACAAGCTCATGATTGCAACAGGAGGATCAGCGATCATTCCACCTGTTAAGGGTACAGAAAAAGATAATGTGTTCACGCTGAAAACCATGGAAGATGGCTTGATACTGAAGAAATTATTACAGGATGATACATTCAAAAACATCACTGTCGTAGGTTCTGGCTTCATTGGATTGGAATTGGTGGAAGCGTTAACACATTTAGGCAAGCAAGTACGCTTATTTGAACGCTTAGATCGCATCATGCCTGAAGCTTTTGAGCCTGAAATTTCAGACTTATTAAAAGCTGAATTAGAACAATACAACAACATTGATCTACATTTGAACGAATCCATCGAAACCATCACAGGTGAAGATAAAGTTGCAGGCGTAACAACGGATAAAGGTAGCTATCCTACGGATATGGTGATCCTTTGCACCGGTGTTCGCCCCAACACCCAGTTCATCAGTGACATTGGTTTAGATATGTTACCCAATGGTGCCATTCGTGTGGATGATCATGGTCGTACATCATTAAAAAATATCTTCTCAGCGGGTGATTGTGCAACTGTTTGGCATGCTCAACTCAAACGTGATATTTATTCTCCATTAGCAACAGGCGCGAACAAACTTGGTCGTATTATTGGTGACAATATTGTGGGCGGTGATAAAGCATTCAAAGGTGTTTTAAACTCTGCCGCTGTGAAATTATTATCAGTGGAAGCAGGCCGTACAGGTTTATCAGAAAAAGAAGTGAAAGAAGCAGGAATCCCTTATAAATCTATTCTTTTGAATGATAAAAACCATGCAAATTACTGCAAAGGACAAGCACAACTCACGATTAAGCTCATTTACCATGCAGATACTAAAGCCATTTTAGGCGCACAAGTATTTGGTAAAAATGGGGGTGCAGTTCATCGCATGCATGCGTTATCTGTTGGCATTATGACTGGCTTAACGACAGAAGATTTAGCATTCTTAGACTTTGCCTATGCTCCGCCATTTGCACGCGTTTGGGATGCTTTAAATATTGCAGGCAGTATCGCGAAATAAGTTACTTCTAATTTTTAAGTAATAAAAAAGGCTGATGAAATTCATCAGCCTTTCTTTTATCTCCGATCTCAACCTAACATTAACCTTGCTCCCTACGGGAGAAAGGTCGTGAAATCGTATTATGATTTCATTGCTTTCACATAATCTTCAGAAGTTTTATCAAAGTTAGCAATCATTGAAGATGTTGGCTTACCCATCAAACTCACAACAAAGATCACAACACATGCTAAAACGAAGCCTGGAATGATTTCATATAAGCCCAACAAAGGCATAGAAGATAAGATTTGATCCACTTCAACACCATTGCTTGTTGCTAACCACTCTTTGATTTTCGGGAAGATGATTACCGTTAATGCACCTGTGATCATACCGAGCAATGCACCATTACGAGTTGTTCTACGCCAGAAAATTGAAAAAATAACAATCGGGCCAAATGCAGCGCCGAAGCCCGCCCACGCATAAGATACTAAATCCAACACTTTACTTTCAGGATCATGTGCAATGTAGATGGATAACGCTGCAACTGCAAACACCATCAAACGGCCAATCCAAACCAATTCTTGTTCTTTTGCATCTTTGCGTAAAAAACCTTTATATAAATCTTCTGTCAAAGCACTTGAAGCAACCAATAATTGACAGCTCAATGTACTCATGACTGCTGCTAAAACACCAGATAAAACAATGCCCGCAACCCAAGGATTCAACAGTACTTTTGCTAATTCCATGAATACAGTTTCAGCCTTACCTTTAATCACAGCGCCTGTTGCAGGATCAGCACCACCCATCACACTCAAACCATGCTCAGGATATTGTAAGAAATACGCATAACCAAAGAAACCAACAGCAACCGCACCCGCTAAACATAATGCCATCCAAGTGATGGAAATACGACGTGCATTTGGGATCGTTTTCACTGAATCAGCCGCCATAAAGCGCACTAAAATATGAGGTTGGCCACAATAACCCAAACCCCAAGCCATCAATGAAATGATGGCAATCCATGATAAACCATACGTAAAGTTCAAATGTGATGGACTGTTCGCACGCACCAATTCAATGCTTGACGCAATATCAAAGCTACCCAAATCACCCACTTTTAAAATTACAACTGTTGGTACTAACAATAATGCAAAGATCATCAATGTTGCTTGTACAGTATCTGTCCAGCTTACGGCTAAGAATCCACCAATAAATACATAAGCAATCGTTGCAAATGCACCAACCCATAATGCTGTTTCGTATGTCATACCAAAAGTACTTTCAAACAAACGCGCACTTGCCACAACACCCGAAGCACAATAAATCACGAAGAAAAATAGAATAATGATCGCTGCAAAGATCTTTAATAAACGTGTTTTATCTTCAAAACGAGAATGGAAGAAATCCGGTAATGTTAATGCATCACCTGTTTTCTCTGTGAACATGCGTAAGCGACCTGCCACAAAGAGCCAGTTTAAATATGCACCAACAGTTAAACCAATCGCGATCCATGAACCTGAAATACCCGAAATCAAAATTGCCCCAGGTAAACCCATCAATAACCAACCACTCATATCTGATGCACCAGCAGAGAGGGCTGTCACCAAACTACCTAAACGGCGACCACCTAAAATATAATCAGATAAATTTTGTGTAGAGCTATAGGCATAAAAGCCAATGCCAATCATGGCAATAATATAGATAAAAAATGTTATATGTAAGGGCTGTAAACTACCCATAAATCCTCCTATTAAAGTTCTGCTGACAATCCAATCAATGCTGCATCACCGCCAATGGCTGCTGTATTAATAGATGTCGAACGCTCATTCATAAATCTTGATAAATATAATGGCCCACCTGCTTTGGGTCCAGTTCCTGATAAACCTCTACCACCAAAGGGCTGTAATCCCACCACAGCACCTACTTGATTTCGATTCACATAATAGTTACCCACACGTGCATGTTTTTCTATAAAATCAATCAAGTGATCATTGCGTGTATGAATGCCCATTGTTAAACCAAAACCTGTTTGATTCACCTCTTCGATACACTTCAACAAATCATCTCGTTGATAACGCACAATGTGCAATATTGGCCCAAAATGTTCTTTTGTTAATGTTTGAATAGAATCAATTTCAAACACTGTTGGCGCGACAAAATAACCTTGTAACTCGGAATCTAACGTTGCTTGAGCGACTAATTTATTTTGTGCCTTAAGTGATTCAATATGTGCCATTAAGCTATCTTTTGCTCGTTGATCAATCACACAGGTTACATCAGTTGCGCGATTATACGGCAAACCTACAACATAATCTGCTAAAGCACCTTTTAATAATTCAACAATACGATCGGCTATCTCTTCTTGCAAATACAGTACACGTAATGCAGAACAACGCTGCCCTGCACTCACAAAAGCTGATTGCAACGCATCACGCACAACTTGCTCTGGCAATGCTGTAGAATCAGCGAACATCACATTCTGCCCACCTGTTTCTGCAATTAATGTAGCAATTGCACCATCTCGGCTAGCTAAATTCATATTAATTGCTTTGGCGGTTTGTGTAGAACCTGTAAAACATACACCTGCGACACGATTATCTATGGTCAAAATGTCACCCAAGCGTTTACCTGAACCAGGTAAAAATGCAATCACTTCTTTGGGTAAACCGGCTTCAAATAGTAACTCTAAAACTCTATAAGCAATCATTGGTGTCGCCTCAGCAGGTTTTGCAATCACTGTATTACCAGAAACTAATGCCGCCACAATTTGCCCCAAATAAATGGCTAAGGGGAAGTTCCATGGGCTAATACAAACAAAAATACCTTTACCTTCATGATAATAAATATTGCGTTCACCTACAGGGCCTTTGAGCTCTTTCACTTCACCATAACGGCGAGCTTCTAAAGCATAATAACGACAGAAATCAGCAGCTTCACGGATTTCATCCACGCCATCTTGAATCGTTTTCCCAGCTTCCATTGTGCAAAGTGCTATCAATTCAATACGATTTTCTTCTAATAAATCAGCCATTTTTTCTAAAACTTCAGCGCGCTTTTCAACAGGTGTTGCATTCCAAGCTGGCCATGATTTCTCAACAGCATCGAGAGCTAATTCAGCTTGTATATCCGATGCTTCTAGAACTCGACCAATCTTTCGGCTTAAATCAAACGGTGCAAATGCATCATAATCGCTATAACCATCTGTTAATACTTCACCATTGATCATAGGCGCTGCTCGCCATTCACGTTTTAATTCATTGTCATATGCAATCTCAAAAGGCTTCCATGTACTGGTAAAGTTCATATTTAAACCACGGGAATTTTTTCGATCACCATATAATTGATCAGACAATGCAATCAAAGGATTCTCGATGAGTGGATTCTGATTCACAGTTAATACTGGATGTTGAATCAAATCATTAATTGGAACAGTTGGATCTACCAATTGATGTACAAAAGATGAATTGGCACCATTTTCTAGTAAACGACGCACTAAATATGGTAATAAATCATTATGTAAGCCTACAGGCGCATAAATGCGAACACTTTTACCATATTGACGAATCACTTCGTTATATAAAGCTTCACCCATGCCGTGCAATCTTTGGAATTCAAACTGATCATTTTGATATTTTTGGCTGATTTCTAAAATTGTCATCACTGTTTGCGCATTGTGCGTTGCAAATTGTGGACGAATTATACCTTTCGCTTGACTCAACATAAAACTTGCACAGGCTAAATAAGAAACATCTGTATTTTCTTTGCGTGTGAAGACTGGAAAATTATTTAAACCGCGAATTTGTGAATCTTTAATTTCTGTATCCCAATAAGCACCTTTAACTAGACGCACAGGAATTTGAACGCCTAACTCTTTTCCTAGCAATGTTACCCAAATTAATGATGGCATTGCATGTTTAGCATAACCTTGAATGACTAAACCCAATCCACCCCATTCACCAATTTCTGGCACACGAACGAGCTTTTCAAATAATTCCAATGATAATTCTAAGCGATCAGCTTCTTCCGCATCTATACTAATTTCAACATCTAATTCTTTACCCAATAAAGCTAATGCTTTAACGCGCTCAAAAAGCTCCGTCATCACCAAATGTTTTTGAGAAACATGATATCGTTGATGCAGTGCAGATAATTTGATAGATAACGATGGCTTAGGGCTATTAGGTAGGGATTTTTCTTGGCCAACTGCACGAAGCGCATTCATATAATCCTCAAAATAACGCTCCGCATCTTGTTGCGTCATCGCCGCTTCACCCAGCATATCGAAAGTAAAAGTATAACCTTGCTCACGCTGCTTCATGCCATTTTTCAAGGCTTCAGTCATATTTTCACCCAATACAAACTGTTTACCCATAACTTGCATTGCAAAATATACCGCCTGACGAATCATTGGTTCACTCATTGAGTTCACCATTTTTTTGAAAATTCCACTGGCTTCATTCACATCCACAATATTATTGGTGAGCATCAAGCCCCAAGTGGCAAAATTCACTAACTGCTTATTACTTTTACCTTTATGTGTTTCCCAATTAACGCCCACAATTTTATCGCGAATTAATGCATCTGCACTTTTCTTATCTGGAATTCTCAAAAAAGCTTCCGCTAAGCACATAAGCACAAGCCCCTCTTTTGAGGATAGATTATATTCACGCAATAATGCATCTAAAGAACTTTCTATATCTGGTTGTTGACGAATAGATTCCACTAATGTGTAAGTTTTTGTATGAATCTTTTCGACTACTTCTGGCGTTGGTTCAATGACTGGCTTCAATATTGAGATACAATCTTTTTCAGATTTTAAATATACCTGCCCGATTTCGCTGAAGAACTCTTTTGAATTTAATTGATTCAAGCCATTTTCAAGCATAATGCGCTGTAAGTCGTACATCTTTCCTCCAATGATCATTCTAAATTCATGTTTTTATGTAGTATGAATGTAACTACATCATGAAACATAAATAAATTTGCCGCAAGGTGTCTTTGATAAAGTTATTATTTTTTTGAAAATAAATTTATTTTTATTATCCAATCATAAATTTACCACAAAAATAAAAAAGCCCACATCAACATCTGTGGGCAAAGTGGGATTGCTATATTATTATTGTGGGAAACTAGATGACATACATATCTACATATTCATTCACAGGAATATCGCTGATTGTTTTCAAATCCAATGAAGCATTGAGAATTGTATTTTGTTGTTTTTCTGGGAAACGACGAGCCAAATTGATCTTGAACTTCTCGATCAATAATGGAATACCATCTGCTCTACGACGTTTATGTCCGATTGGATACTCAACCACAACTTCGTCTAACACTGTGCCATCTTTTAATGTCACTGTTAATGCGTTTGCAATCGAGCGTTTTTCAGGATCATGATAATCTGCTGTGAACTGAGGATCTTCAACACATTCCATTTTTTCACGCAATGCATCAATCGCTGGGTTGCTTGCGATATTATCTTCATAATCCGCAGCTGTTAAACGCCCATAAATCAAAGGTACTGCAACCATATATTGAATACAGTGATCACGATCCGCTGGGTTATTCAATGGGCCTTTCTTATCAATGATGCGGATACAAGCTTCATGCGTACGGATTGTAACTTTCTCGATATCTTCAAAAGTTTTACCTTTACTATCCAACACACCTTTCAAAGTCATTGCTGCTTCTACTGCTGTTTGTGAGTGGAATTCTGCAGGGAAAGAGATCTTGAATAAAACATTTTCCATCACATAGCTGCCATAAGGGCGTTGGAATTTGAACTCTTGACCTTTGAAAGATACGTCATAGAAACCCCACGTTTTAGCTGTTAAAGCTGATGGATAACCCATTTCACCTTTCTGAGCCATCAATGCTAAACGCACTGCGCGTGACGTTGCATCACCTGCCGCCCAAGATTTTCTTGAACCTGTATTCGGTGCATGGCGATAAGTACGAAGTGATTGACCATCCACCCACGCCAATGACACAGCATTTAAAGTTTCAGCTTCTGTTAAACCTAGCATTTCAGCAACTACTGCTGTTGAAGCCACTTTAACTAAAATTACGTGATCCAAACCAACTTTGTTGAATGAATTTTCTAAAGCGATACAGCCTTGGATTTCGTGCGCTTTGATCATGCCTGTTAATACAGCTTTCATCGTCAATGGCTTTTTACCATTCGCAATTGCAACGCGTGACAACCAATCTGCCACAGCCAAGATACCGCCTAAGTTATCTGATGGATGACCCCATTCTGCCGCCAACCATGTATCATTGAAGTCCAACCAACGAATCATCGCACCAATATTAAATGCAGCTTGTACAGGATCTAACTGAAACTGAGTACCAGGTACTTTTGCACCGTTTGGTACAGTTGTGCCTGGAACGATTGGGCCCATTAATTTAGTACACGCAGGATAATCTAGTGCCTCTAAACCACAACCCAAAGTATCTAATAAACAGTAATGCGCTGTTTGATAAGCCAAATCTGACTTAATTTCATAAGCGGTTACATAAGATACGATGTCCTGTATTACTTGATCAAATTTTTGCATTGCTTTTTCCTTAAAATAAACAAGTGATTGATCCGTTAATGATTAACGTTCGTTGATGAAAACAAATTCCATTGGCTCAGGACCTGTGTACTCAGCCGATGGTCGAATAATTTTGTTATCTTTTCTTTGCTCAATTGCATGTGCGGCCCAGCCAGATGTCCGTGCAATTGCGAATAATGGTGTAAACATTGCGGTTGGCACGCCCATCATGTGATAGGAAACTGCTGAATACCAATCTAAATTTGGAAACATATTCTTTTCACGCATCATCAAATCTTCTAAACGTTCAGCAATGTTGTACATTTTCAACGAACCTGCATCCATTGATAAATCATGAGCAACTTTTTTAATTACAACGTTACGCGGATCTGCCACGGTATAAACAGGATGACCAAAGCCAATAATGATCTCTTTATTTGCCACACGGCGTTTGATATCCTCTTCTGCTTCATCAGGCGAGTTATAACGTTGCTGAATCTCAAATGACACCTCATTTGCACCGCCATGTTTTGGACCGCGCAAAGCACCAATTGCACCAGAAATACAGGAATACATATCTGAACCTGTTCCTGCAATGACACGACTTGTGAATGTTGATGCGTTGAATTCATGCTCTGCATACAAAATCAATGAAACATGCATTGCGCGCACATATTCATACGAAGGTGCATGGCCATGCAATAAATGTAAGAAATGACCGCCTAAAGAATCTTCATCTGTTTCTAATTCAATGCGCACACCATTGTGGCTATATTGATACCAATAAACCAACATTGATCCCAAAGATGCCATTAAACGATCTGCGATATCTCTCGCACCAGCACAATCTTGCCCCTCTTTCTCAGGCAAAATACAGCCCATTAAAGAAACACCCGTTCTTAAAACATCCATCGGATGAGCAGAAGCTGGCAATGTTTCCAATGCTTTTTGCACGCTTTTTGGCAAACCGCGCAAAGTTTTGAGCTTTTTCTTATATAAATTCAACTCATTCTGCGTTGGTAATTTTCCATGAATCAATAAATGAGCAACTTCTTCAAATTCACAATGTTCTGCCAAATCTAAGATATCGTATCCGCGATAGTGCAATTCATTGCCATTCAAGCCTACTGTGCAAAGCCCTGTTGATCCTGCGATCATGC
>NZ_MVDO01000181.1 GCF_002006755.1 Wohlfahrtiimonas larvae
TGAGCAACTTCTTCAAATTCACAATGTTCTGCCAAATCTAAGATATCGTATCCGCGATAGTGCAATTCATTGCCATTCAAGCCTACTGTGCAAAGCCCTGTTGATCCTGCGATCATGCCTGATAATGCTACAGATTTTTTAGGTTTAAACGTTGGTGAGATAATTTCTAATTTCTGAGTCATAACTTCCATTCTCCTGTGGATGGTTTTCTATCGCTTTATTATTTTTTTTTGCGACGAGAATAACGAATATAAAAAGTCTTCATAATGGTAATAATTGATGCTTTGATAGAGCTCTTCGCGAGTTTGCATTGTATCCACTACACTTCTTTGTGTACCTTCTCTACGAAGAGTTTCATACACATTCTGCGCGGCCTTGTTCATCGCACGGAATGCTGATAATGGATAAAGTGCAATCGCAACTTCAACACTGCGTAGCTCATCTAACGTGAATAACGGTGTTTGACCAAATTCTGTTAAGTTTGCTAATACTGGTACTTTGGTTCGATCAACGAACTTTTTGTACATTGATAGCTCTGTAATGGCTTCCGGGAAAAGCATGTCCGCACCTGCTTCGATATAAGCTGCTGCACGCTCTAAAGTTTTTTCCATCCCTTCCACAGCGAGCGCATCCGTTCTTGCCATGATGACAAAGTTTGTATCTGTTCTTGCATCCACTGCTGCCTTAATACGATCTACCATTTCAGCGGTAGAAACGATTTCTTTATTCGGGCGATGACCACAACGTTTTGCTGTCACCTGATCTTCAATATGAAGACCTGCTGCCCCTGCTTTTGTATATTCTTTGACTGTACGTGCAATGTTAAATGCTGTTGGGCCCAAACCACTATCTGCATCAGCAATCAAAGGTAAATCACACACATTTGTGATACGATCAATATCAGTCACAAAATCATGAAGCGTCGCAATACCTAAGTCCGGCACACCCAATGAACCTGCGGCAACACCGCCACCAGATAAATAGATACTTTTGAAGCCTGCACGTTTTGCCAACAATGCATGATTAGCATTAATGACACCCACCAATTGCAATGGTGATTCCACCGTTAAGGCTTCTCTGAATGCCTTACCCTTAGATTGTCCAGCCATAAATCACTCCTTTTTAATCTGTTTGTTTTTAATGATCCTGCTGTGATTAAAGCAAGTAGCGTGCCAACTTTGACTTTTAATGTAGTTTTTTTGTAATAATATTGTTATCTAGCTGTTTTATATAATCATAAAATAATTTTAATTATAGATAAAAAAATTATTATATTAAACATTAAGGTTTCAATATTTCATATTTTATGAAACAATTGAAACATATTTATTATATTTGAAACAATTCCACTATGAGTCAGACTAAAAACTTAAATCGCCCTACCATTTGGACTGTATCCATTACACATCTCTATGAAACTTTTCAGGAAATCAGTAATGAATTCTCAGAAATAGCAGAAATTATTCCTGTCAAAATGAGCTTTGAAGATGCTGTTAGCTATATAAGAACAGCTACAAAAGAGCTTCATTGCGATGCAATTGTTGCTGCCGGTTCAAACGGCGCATATTTAAGAGATCGTCTCTCAATCCCTGTGATTACCGTAAAAGAGAGTGGTTTTGATTTAATGCATGCGCTCGCTCGCGCCAAAATGATTAGTTCTCAAATCGGGATCATCAGCTACAGAAAACCTTTTCCTGCTTTAGCACAATTTCGTGATGCCTTTAATATTGATATCACTGAACGTACGTATTACACCAAAGATGATGCCAAAATTATGATTAATGAAATGAAACAAGCTGGCATTGGCGTGATTGTAGGCGCAGGGATGATTACGGAGCTATGCCGATTAGCCAATATGCCATCTGTATTTTTATACTCAACTGATAGCATTCGCGATGCCTTTAAAAATGCAATTAAGATAGCAAAACAATCTATGGCTCTGCGCGATCGTCATACCAAAGAAAATAACTTTTCACTCCATGCAAAGTATCATTTAAATGATATTAAAGGATTTTCTCCAAGCATTGAACGCGTTAGATCTGCCATTATGCTCTATGCAAAAACTCCTGCACCGACATTGATTCAAGGGGAAAGTGGCACAGGGAAAGAGCTCATTGCCCATGCTATCCACCATGAATATACAGCTCACTTCCAACATAAAACAGGTAAAAAACAGCGCCCATTTGTCGCCATCAACTGCAGCGCGATTCCTGAATCATTATTAGAATCTGAACTTTTTGGCTATGAAGATGGTGCATTTACAGGTTCGCGCCGTGGCGGTAAAGCAGGTGTTTTTGAAATTGCGAATAATGGCACACTCTTTTTAGATGAAATTGGCGAAATGCCATTATCACTACAAAATCGTTTACTCCGTGTTTTAGAAGAGAAAAGCATTGTGCGTGTAGGTGGTTATAACCCAATTCCTGTAGATGTTAAAATCATTGCAGCTACTCATGCACACTTAGATGAATGGGTAAAAGAAGGAAAGTTCAGGCTCGATCTTTTCTATCGCTTGGGTGTATTAAGAATCTTTAATCCGCCATTACGCAAGCGTGGACGCGACATTATTCTACTTGCAGAGAGTTTATTGCGACAAGCGTTAACTTCATTAAATATGCCCATTCGCCAAGAATATATGACAGCATTACAAGCGTGTGATGATTCTTTATTGAATTACAATTGGCCGGGCAATATTCGAGAACTGCGCAATATTATGGAACGAATTGCCATTTATCTCAAAGCTAATCCACGCCAATTACCCACAAATGAATTGATTTTAGATTTATCTGATGAACGTTATATTTATAATGATGAAACAAACTATTCTCTAGAAAAAAAATCCCAATCAGAAGAGGAACATTTACGAGGATTACTCAAACAATTTAAAGGTGATAAACAAGCTATTGCTAACTATTTAGGTGTGAGCCGTACAACATTATGGCGCAAACTTAAAGCGGCACAGTTGGAAAATTAGCCAATAAAAAAGGAATATCATTTTCATAATATTCCTTTTCAAACCTAGCTTTTAATTACCAATAACCTAGCGCTTTCCACCATGCGCCACCAATATAGAACCAAATCGCAAGGTTGATAACACTCATAACGAAACCAACCTTCCACCATTCACCTAATGTCGTATAACCCGAACCAAAAATAATTGGTGCAGTGCCTGTACCATAATGCGTTAAGGACATCATTAAGGAAGAAGAGAATGCCAATGTTAAACCTAATAACATTGGTGGAGCACCCAATGCAATACCTGCTGCGAAGAATGCAGCAAACATTGCGGTAATATGTGCAGTTGTACTAGCAAAGAAATAGTGCGTATAAACATATATTAAAACGAGAATTAGCATGCCTAGAATCCAGCCTAATCCTAAGCTACCAATGCCTGTGCCTACTGTTTGAGCCAACCATGAAACTAATCCTAACTTTCCTAAAAAACTAGCCATCATAACAAGTGCAGCAAACCACATGATCGTATCCCAAGCACCTTTGTTTTTTAAAACCTCATCCCATTCCAAAACACCTGTTAGTAATAGAATAGACAATCCAACAAAAGCAGCTGTCGTTGGATTAATACTAAAAGCATCACCTAAAATCATTGCAGGTACACCAGCCCACATCAAAAGTAACAATAAAAATACACCCAGTGTAATAACTTCAGGTAATGTTAAAGGCCCTAATTCTTTTAAACGCTCTTTCGCAAATGTTGGTGCATTCGGTGTTTTCTTAATTTCTGGTGGGTAAATAAAATAAATAACCCAAGGCATAACTAATAGAGAAATGATCGCTGGCACAAATGCTGCAACCGCCCACATTCCCCAGCTTAAATGAAATTCTGAATTTGTACCTGCATAAATTAATGAAACAATTAAAGGATTAGGTGCTGTTGCAGTGATAAACATGGCAGATGTAATAGGATTTGTATTATAGTTCACCAATGCCAAATAACGACCAATCTTAGTCCTTGAGTCAGTATCTCCTTTAGAATCAAAACTATCTGCGATCGAGCGCATAATGGGGTGAATAATACCACCGCCACGAGCGGTATTACTTGGAGTAATAGGCGCTAAAGCAGTTTCGGCAAAAGCTAACGCATAGGCAACTCCTATCGTACGTTTACCAAATAAAGCAATCAAAAAATAACCAATACGAGCACCCAACCCTGTTTTTGTTAAGCTCATGGAGCACATAATAGAAATACCAATCAGCCATATGAGATCATTAGAAAATCCACTCAGCGCATCACCTAGAGCAGCTTTAGCATCACCGGGATGAGTAACACCTGTTAGAGCAACTAAACTAATTGCCACAACTGACACAGCTCCAATCGGTAACGCTTTACCGATAATAGCCGCAATTGTACCAACAAATAGTGCCAATAATTGCCATGCATTTTCACTGACACCTTCTGGTGTTGGAATGATAAACCAAATCAATAGAACTAAACCGATTGATACCAATGCAGGTATCGGTTTCACAGGAACTAATTTTATTGCCATAATTTATCCTCCATCCATAGACCGATTAATAACATCAATCATATATTAAGAAAGTTTTAAATAATGTAAGATATATTTATTTTATATTAAACCAACTTGACACATTTACAACGACTGCCCTAAATCAACAATATAATCGGCCCTATCTCACTGATAATATTGTTAATAATTCTTGATAAACCTCCATTGCTACATAGGTATCATTAACACCATACACAATCCCCCGACCATCTTTAAATAAAATTACCCGATGATGATCTAAGTGAATATTCAAAAAATATTCATTGAATTGATGTTTCATATTTTTTTGTTCTAACCTTTGTTGTAACTTATTTAAATCTAAAGGTTTAGCTTCACGAATCATCACAGAGCCATCGCCACATAAGCGCTGTGCTTCTCGCTTTTTCTCTTGTAATGATGGATAAGTGGGATGATCGCCACACGTTGGGCAATTGGGGTTTTTAAGTTTAGATAAATTCACATTTTGTGATCGAGAAGCCCATAAATCCATGGTAAACAATGTATCTCTCGAACTTTCAGCATCCACAAAAAACTTCATCGCTTCTGCGGTTTGTACGCTCGATATCAGTTGCAAAATCGGCTGAATCACGCCAACTGAACTGCAAGTATCACCACTTTCTAAGGGAATCGCCCCTAAAATACAACGCAAACATGGTAATTCAGATAAATGTGGAAAATTAAAATTATGGCTCATGCCGTAGCTTTCTAAAGCAGAACCAAAAATCCACGGCATGTTTAATTGATAACACGCATCATTGATCAATATACGCAGTGCTAGATTATCTGTGCCATCCAATAATAGATCAGCGCCTTTGATTAAATTCACAATATTATCACCTGAAACATCGGCAATATGTGCTGTCACTTTTATCGATGAATTAATTTCTACTAAATGATTTTTTAAGGCGATCACTTTTGGCAAAGCTAGCTCAGCATCTTCTTCTGTGAACAAAGTTTGGCGTTGTAAGTTTGTAAGCTCCACAAAATCTCGATCGATCAATATCAAATGTCCAATGCCAGAACGCGCCAATGTTTCCGCATGTTGTGCGCCTAAAGCACCACAGCCTAAAATCACCACAGTTGCATCATTGAGTTTTTTAACACCCGCATTTTGAATACGATGGAATCGCGCTAAGCGATGATATCTTGGATCAATCGAGATATTTGCCATATTAACCAATCAATCCTGTTAATGGGCTACTTGCGGTTGCCGTTAATTTCTTTGGCATACGTTTTGCTTCAAATGCTAAGCGTCCTGCCTGACAAGCCAAACTCATAGCACGGCTCATTTTGATAGGATCTTCAGCATAGGCAACAGCGCTATTTAACAATACACCATCAGCACCCATTTCCATCGCAATCGCAACATCGCTCGGCGTGCCTAAGCCTGCATCCACAATTACAGGTACTTTTGCGTCATCAATGATGTAATGCAAATTATAAGGATTCACAATGCCCAACCCTGAACCAATTGGGGATGCACCCGGCATGATTGCATGACAACCTAATTCTTGTAATTTACGCGCAAGCACAACATCATCCGATGTATAAACTAATACCGTCATACCTTCTTCTAACAGCATTTCTGTTGCTTTCAATGTTTCCACAGGATCAGGCAATAATGTTTTTGGGCAACCAATGATCTCAACTTTGATCATGTCACATAAACCTGAAGCTTTCGCCAATCTTGCTGTGCGCACTGCTTCTTCTGCTGTGCTTGCGCCTGCTGTATTTGGCAATAACTTATATTTAGATAGATCCAACTGCTCCAATAGATCAGGTTGTTTATCATCAAAGATGTTCATGCGGCGTACTGCAAATGTTAATACTTGTGAATCACTCGCTTCTACAGCGCCTTTTTGCTCTTCAAATGAACGATATTTACCTGTGCCCAAGAATAAGCGCGAATTGAATTCAAAATTACCAATTTTTAATGTCATTTAACCACCTCCCACAAAATGTACGATCTCAAAATAATCATGGTGATTCACAGATTCTTTCTCGTAATCTTCCTTCATCACCACTTCACGATTTTTTTCCACGATAAAATATTTGCGATGTGCAATATCCAACGATGCAATTAAGTCCGCGACTGTTTTTACATCATCCGACAATGTCATCACTTCACCATTCACGGTAATTTCCATATCATTTCCTTTCAGTAATGGCATTTATTGCCAGTGAACGAAGATTACGAGCATGTGTAATGCTATCTTCAATGGATTTCGCAAAAAAACCTGACATCACAGCAACACCATCAACTAATGGTGCAACTTCTGTGATATTTGTTTCATCAATGCCACCAATGGCGATCAATCGCCCTTGTGTTCGCGCTTTTGCCAATGATTGCAATTGCGCCAAACCAAACGGTGGATATGTTTTCAAAACGGTTGGGAAAATATGGCCAATGTAGCCATAATCATAATCGTGCAAATGCGTAAGAATAGGCTCGACAGCATGAAATGATCGCCCAAATTTCAGTGTGGGAAATACATTCTGTAACTGAGATAAAGACAAGCTTGATTCCGTCAAATGAACACGTGATAAACCCATCGCAAGTGCGATGTCCGCCCTGTCATTGATGATTAGCTTGGCGGTGTCCACATAGTGTGAAATCAGCTCGATGAGTTTTGCAATGGATTGCGGTGAACGAGATTTTTCACGAATTTGTATAAAATCCACAAACGATGATAAAGCAATAATGCGCTCGCTTAAAGATTCGATGGATTCTGATGATTGATCATTCGTCACTGCATGTATTTGAAACATAATTCTCCATTGCGGAGATGAGCGACATGAACACTTGCCTCCGCTAGTATTAACTAGATCAGGTCATAAGAGTCCCGAAGTTTACTTCAATCTCAGCTGCTCACAGCAGCACCTCTAGTGAAGGCAAAAGTATAATCAAGGATAGTCATTATTGCAACGAACAATATGATAATACTCATATCACGCTAAACAGATTTTATTTCTTTACGACAAGCACTAGGTAACCATTGTAGCTGAATGCTATGCTGATCATAAGTAAAACACTCCCAACGATATGATGCAAAACGATCAGCATCTCCTGTTAATGTTGGCACAATCACAACTGCATTTCTAAAATCTTGCGAGCTTTGTGAAAAAATTAAATTCTTGATTACTTTTTCATTATAACGAATCACAATAGATGAAATACTTTGTGCACCACCAAAATTTCTCACATCTACAATTCCCATTGCATCTACTGCTTGCCCTGTAAGTTCAGTTGGTGCTGGTAAACCTGCTTCTTCATTAGATAATGGCCATTCACCAGTGGCAGAAAATGTTTCAACAATAGCTAATTTAGCGATACCTGCCAATGTTAAACCTTCTGAAATATAAGTTCGTTTTGTATAATTTTGATAGGCTGGCAATGCAAACATTGATAGAATGCCAATCACCGCAACGACGATCATCAATTCAATCAAGGTAAAGCCTTTATGTTTCATTTCCATTTTCCTTTCAAATAATTGAGAAAGCTTCTCATTTAATAATTAATGTTTTCATATTAATATAAAGAAAATAGATTTATATATTTTTATATAAAATTTATACAAATGCAGAAAAATTCATAACATAAATCAAAAAAACCTGCTAAAAAGCAGGTTCTTATATAATAAATTAACTTAATTACTCTCTTTATATTTTTGGATTGCAACGGCTAATCGTTTGGCTGCTTCCACAGTACCTTCAGGATTCACTGTGGCAAATGATAAACGCAATGTAGAATCATCCGCACCTTCTGCATAGAAGGCAGCACCAGGTACAAATACAACGCCCGCATCTTTACCATAATTTAATAATTTTGTTGCGCTCATACCATTTTTCAAGCGTGCCCATAAGAACATGCCGCCCACTGGTTTTTGGTATTCCAAGTCTTCACCCACATATTCATCCAATGCTTTCATCAATGAAGCACAGCGCTGACCATAAGTATAAGAAATCGCAGGAATACGATCTTTCAAATGACCACTTGCCAAGTATTTTTCAACAATCAATTGTGGCAATACAGGCGTATGTAAATCTACAGATTGTTTCACTAATACAATTTTTTCACGGATCGCTTTATTGGCAACGATGAAACCTAAACGCAAACCAGGTACTAAGATTTTCGAGAATGAAGATAGATAAACCGCATGATCTTCACCTGTTGCAGTGCGCTTTGCTAAACCATAAATAGATGGTACTCGATCACCCTCAAAACGTATTTCACCGTAAGGATCATCTTCTAAAATTACAAAATTGTATTCAACAGCAAGTGATAACAAACGCACACGATTTGCTTCACTCATTGTTGAACCTGTTGGGTTCGCAAATGTTGGCACAATGTACAAGGCTTTAATGCGTTTATTTTGTGCTTTCAGTGCTTTTACTTGTGCTTCTAAGTCATCTAAATCTAAACCGTCAGTTGAGCCTTTAATAGAAGCAATTTCAGCACCTGCCATACGAAATACTTGAATCGCCGCCAAGTATGTTGGCTGTTCAACCAATACAACATCGCCAGCATCAATGAAAGTACGAGCAACCAAATCTAAACCTTGTTGTGAGCCACTTGTGATCACCACTTGGTCTTTATCTGATTCAATACCGCGCTCTGCAATCAAATGTGTGACACGTTCACGCAGTTCAGGCTCACCATCTGTGACGCTGTATTGATACGCCGAAACACCCATTTTCATCGCTTCAAGTGTTGCAGCCTCAATGCCTTCAAGATCAAACATATCCGCAGCAGGAATACCACCTGCCAATGAGATAATGTGAGGCATTTTACTGAATGCTAATAATTCACGAACAATTGAACTCTGTGCACCAACAACTCTGCTGGCGAAAAGCGCGTTTAAATCTTCCATTTCCTTTCCCTATTGATACTATTTATGCGTGCAAATAGTATTGTTATAGTCAATTTAAACAGGCTCTGCAATGCTCTGACAAAATAAATTATTTTTTAAACTAACTAAAGTATTTTTCCCTAAAATATTATTAATGAATATCTAGCTCATCTATATCTTTAATTTCACTCAATTTGATAATTTTTGCTTTTGGCAATCTCTCCCAAGTTTCCTTAAAATCTTTGATATCCCAATCCTCATTTCCTTCATCAGGATTTGTTAATATTTTCTTTTTGTCCGTTAAAAAATTAATACTTGTCGTAGATAGAGTAATTGGACCACGATTCGTTTGGCTATCATAACCAATCAAATCAAAATCGCCCTTTTGGTCATAGCGGAATGTGTAACTCCAAGCACCATAACGTCCATGAGCATAATAAATATTTAATATATCTTTTTTCAAACTAACCATAAGATCAGGTGGAAAATACACACCACCATTTTCATTTTCTGATGAAAAAATAGTTTTATGCTCTAAAACCTTTTGATAGCCACCCTCTGTTTTTAAGAAAACTACTAAACCTCTGCGATTTTTATCTACAATTTCATTGCCCCATTGATCAGGCTGAAATCCATCTGGCTTCGTATCTTTCACTAACAATACAAGATCATCCAAACCATCATTGTTTAAATCACTTTGCATCACATCTATGATGCGATAATCGCCCAACATGAATTGATCTTTACTATCCGCAAAGCTTAATGATGTTAATAAACAACTAATCAAACCAATCAAGTACAATTTTTTCATGGATATAATCCCTATGATCTATTTAAATCATCCAAAATCGATATACTGTAGTACCAACAAAAATCAAAGTAATAATCAATCCAAGGGGATATCCTTGCGGTGCAGGTTTACCATAAGAGTTATCACAATTTTTACTTGGAATGCACAATGCCAAAATTAACAAAACAATCATAATTGGCGGCAATAAGCCTAATAATCGCCAATTTTTTGTAATATTTAAGTCCATCAGCCGATCATCCACCAACGAAGCGATCCCTACTGCTAGCAATATCATTATTATTACTGATATAACAATCATTAAAATATAGACTGTCACCTCCCAAGTCTGGCTTGCATCGGAAGTAATGTATAAATGAGTATATTTAATCAGATAAAAATTAAAAATAATGACCGCCATCATAAGCATCATGCTTATAACAAAACCATTATAAAACAACAATAATCCACAACGGCCACGGGATAATTTATTTTTTGTAAAAAAAAGATTCTTCGGAATCAACCGATTAATATCAAATCTTTTCTCATCCTGTATCACAAAATCTAAATTATTTTCTCGCACCTTTATCCAACTCTGCCAAAAATGCTAATTTCTCTTGGATTTTCCGCTCTAAGCCACGATCCGTAGGTTCATACCAAGTTTGTTCTTGCACTTCGTCAGGGAAATATTTTTCGCCTGCTGCATAAGCATAAGGTTCATTATGGGCATAGCGATATTCTTTGCCATAATCCATATCTGCCATTAATTTTGTGGGTGCATTACGTAAATGTAATGGCACTTCATACGAGCGATTTTGCTTCACATAGGAACGTGCCATATTAAATGCGTTATAAGCTGCATTAGATTTTGCTGCACACGCCAAATAAACCAATGCTGTACCAAGCGCCAATTCACCTTCTGGCGAACCTAAACGCTCATACGTTGTGGCTGCATCATTAGCAATTTGCATCGCGCGCGGATCAGCCAACGCAATATCTTCCCACGCAATGCGCACAATTCTACGCGCTAAATAACGAGGATCAACACCGCCTTCGAGCATTCTAAAAAACCAATATAAAGCCGCATCAGGATCAGAACCACGCACGGATTTATGTAATGCAGAGATCAAATCATAAAATTGATCACCACCTTTATCCATCGCTTTTGGTTGCTCTGTTAATACTTCCGTTAAAAACTCAGTCGTTACATTCGTAATATTCTGTGCAACTGCGATATTCAGCACTTGCTCTAAACGATTCAACAAACGGCGCGCATCGCCATCCGCATATTCCACCAAATGATTCACAGCATCGCTTTCAATCGCAACATCCGCATAATGCTCTACCATCACTTTTTGCACTAATACGGCTAAATCTGCTGAATCAATGGGCTTTAATTGATAAACCGTCGCACGAGATAACAGCGCACGATTAATCTCAAAAGATGGATTTTCTGTCGTTGCGCCCACAAAAACCACTAAACCTGATTCAATATAAGGCAACAAAGCATCTTGCTGGCTTTTGTTAAAACGATGAATTTCATCAATGAATAGAATCGTTTGCCTGCCCTGCAATTGATAGTTTTTAGCTTCTTCGATGGCTTCACGAATCTCTTTCACACCCGAAAACACCGCAGATAATGCAATGTAAGCGCAATCATAAACCTCTGCCAATAAACGCGCCAATGTCGTTTTGCCAACGCCTGGCGGGCCCCAAAAAATCATAGAATGTGGCTTTTGTGCTGAAAATGCCATTGTTAACGGCTTATTTTCACCCAATAAATGAGATTGCCCAACCACATCGCTGATTTTACTCGGGCGAATGCGATCCGCTAATGGTGCAAAATCTTGGTCGTTGCCACCAAATAAACTATTTTGTTTCATCAATGACATCTACGCCTTTCGGTACTTTTAAAGTGAATACGCTGTTATTAATATTTGCGTTCATTTTCACATTAGACAATTTTAAATCTAAAGAGCCATTCGTTTGCTTTGCCGAAACTTTTGAGATATTACCTTTGTTAAACTCGATCTCAATGGATGAAATATCCCCTTTTTTCTTTGGCGTTAAGCGATATTTGGATTCATTTTTTAAAGTTTTAATCTCAAACTGAGTATTTAATGATTGGTTATTAAAGATCATAAACATGGGTGAATCCTGCTCAAAATTTGCAAGGTTTTTAATCACCACTTGTTCTAAATCCACATCGTAATGCCACAATTTTTTACCATCGCTGATGAGCTTTTGTTCAAATGGCATTGTGTAATCAAAGTAGAAACCAGCTATTGAATTTTTAGCAGTTTTCTTACGAATTTTTAATTCACCAGAAGAGATCTCTTTATTCTTTTGTTGAATAACAGTTTGTTCAAAATCAGCTTGAATTGTTGCAAGATCATTAAAATAATTCACCAAAAATGCTTCATTGGCAAATGTTGGCACGAACATTACAGTTGCTAATGCACTCAATAAACTCACTTTTTTTAACATACAGCCTCCTCAAAATTGTTTCTCATTATACGGCTCTGCATTCATGATGATCAATCATATCTCAATATAGTTATTTTTAATGCATCACTTCGTTATATATTCACAAGCTTTCAAGATTTATGAAACATTTATCTAGAAGCTTTCTCGCCTAGGGCGAGAAAGCAGAACTCAAAGTTTTTTGGATATATTCAGCAAGACACAACTGTGTAATATTCTGTGCTATTCTTCGCAGAATACCTTTAATTTGAAAACATTTAATGAAAATCAATTTACAAATCAAAGCCGCAGGTAAGCGCAAAGCAATTCTCGAAAAGCATGCTTATCATCTGCCTGAAACGCCTAAATCATTGCAAGACTTTATTGCCATGATCGTGACGAATGAAGTTGCCACATATAATCAAAAAGCGATCGATGCGCCATTAATGCCCTATCTCACAACTGAAGCCTATTTAGATGGTGAATATGTTGGCAAGATTGGCTTCAATGATCGTAAAAACGATGCTGAGCAAGCTCTACAACCCGCCATTGATAATGCATTACAAGCTTTGGAAGATGGTTTATATCGCATATTCATCAATGATGATGAAGCAACGCTTGATCAACCTTTTTCATTGCCCAATGACGCAACTGTGACATTCATTCGGTTAACATTCCTCGCAGGCAGACGATTCTAAATTCCCATCAGAGAGTAATTCTATGACACAAGACAATATCTACGAACAATTAGCTCAATTCACTGGCAATCCCAAAAGATTGGCGGATTATTTGATTCAAAAAAATGAAAATAATAAAAAATATGATGGCAATTTAGAAAATCATAATGCAACAAAAGCATGGTTATTGGCACAAAACTATGCTGATCTATCAGCAATGTATCAAGATACAGTGCAACCAATATTTTCAGTCATTCATGGTGAAACAATTGCTAATATGATGGCGAAGATCGTTGAACGATCAGTTTTATATACGCCATCACGCTCTTATTATCGCCGTTCATTCCGCACGCATAATATCGAAACACATATCGATAATTTCTTAGATGTTGCGGAAATGCTTGTCTTTGATTGGCAGAATTTTGATCTACTCGATCACATGCAAAAAGAGTTCCAACCTGATTATAATCTTCGCCCTAAAGAGCATATTGATTCTTATCTTTACGCGAGCTTAATTGCTTATGCAATTGATCAAAAAAATGAAGGCATCATTCAATTTTTGCGTGACCTCTGCTTGAGCGATAACAATACACAAATTTTAAAATATCCTGCAATCATTGCTATTTCTCGTTGCCATGATGAATCATTGCATCAACTGCTCATCGATCTATTATTAGCCGCAAAATTGCAAGAAGGCTTGCGCCAATCCATTTTAGAAAACAGCGATACAGGCAATTTAACATTCTTTAAACGCATGCTGAACACCGTATTGGAACATAATTTATTGCGTTTCTCTTCTGCTGTGCGCGCTGTCGCTGTTTGGATGGGATTAGAAGTTGCTGCGGATAATAAACGTATCATTGAGAAACTTGGTAAATTAGCCCATGAATATTTGAATGATAAAACCGCTCGTGATGCAGCACTCAAAAGCGATGATGTTTTAGAATTATTTGTTTCATTATGGGCAACAGCAACCCATGAAATGACAGATGTTTTACCGCTCGTTCAGCAACTATGCGCCAATGGTGAAACTTACCAAAAGCAAGTGGCACTCTATTTCTTGAGCCAATTGGATAATGAAACCTTAAAATTAACCACCGCTGCAACATTATTGAATAGCGAAGATCCAAAGCTGTTGCCCATCATTCATGGTATTTATCAGCCTGGTCATTATTATGGTTACTACGATAAAGAACGATTCTTTGAACAAGTTCGCTCGTTGAATTATCTCAAAAATCCAATAACGCGTGACCGTGATTTCTCCCATTTAGAGTCAACATTATTAGCCTTGCCAAAGGATGGTTATCAGTTAGCACAAGCGCCTTTTGATTGGTGTGGATACAGCATTAAATCTGAAGATGTTTATAAAAAAATGCTCATCATTGCAGCTTATGATGGTGATGCAAAAAAAATTCAATCTTTGATGGAACATGCAAAATTAGGTTCTGGCGATGATCGCGGCGCTTTAGTGCGTTTCTTATTAAATGATTTTGCAGATACAAAGCAACGTGCATTCTTATTTTCATCATTGAAAGATCGCAGTATGCAAGTGCGCATCAACGCTTTGGAGCACATTAAGGATTTATCATTATCCAATGATGAATATACATTATTGATAGATTTATTATCCCTAAAAACACCAGAAATTCGTAAAAATATCATTGAAATCATCTTAAAAACTGAAGCA
>NZ_MVDO01000182.1 GCF_002006755.1 Wohlfahrtiimonas larvae
CTGGCGATGATCGCGGCGCTTTAGTGCGTTTCTTATTAAATGATTTTGCAGATACAAAGCAACGTGCATTCTTATTTTCATCATTGAAAGATCGCAGTATGCAAGTGCGCATCAACGCTTTGGAGCACATTAAGGATTTATCATTATCCAATGATGAATATACATTATTGATAGATTTATTATCCCTAAAAACACCAGAAATTCGTAAAAATATCATTGAAATCATCTTAAAAACTGAAGCAGCACAACGCACAGATTTATTAAAATCACTGTTATCTGACAAAGTGGAAAATCGCCGTTTAGCAGGCTTAGATATTTTATTAGCACTGAAAAAAGATAAAACTGTGACAGAAACGGAAATCACAGAGTTATTAACACTGTTGCCAAAATCCACTGAAAAAGAGCAAGTGCTCATCCAAACTTTGCAAGCAGGCGAAGCGGAAGATTACAGCAAAGATAATGGCTTTGGCATTTATGATGCGAAAGAGTTCCCTGATTTAAAACCTGATTTGACTATTCATAATCCAAAATTATGGGCAGAATTGCATGCGATTTCAGCTGAGCGTGTGCAAACATTATTAACATCTATGATGCAGTTGATTGCAGAGAATAAAGATTACCAATACAAAGGTAAAACAGAATATAGTGATCCTTTTGATGTGGTTCTAGGTGCTGAAGAATATTTCCGCTATCGTGCAGATGCGCCGATGTTCACTGATCCAAATTATGATGACAAAGCACCAGAAAATCATGACATTGATAACTTTGTGATGCCTGAGGTTTGGAAAGCATGGATGACAGATAACAAAGTGACATTGCTTGAGCACTTTTTATTATCTCATTTTAGTAACTTTTCCAATCCAACCTATGGTGCATATCGCTATTCTCGCTATGAACCTTGGGTGATTGAATACGTGAATCAATATTTCCGCATACCCGAAACAGTTCAAACTGCATATCAATCTTTAAGGTCAGAAAATCACTATCATTTAGCCCTTCGCATCATTGTAAGCTTATGGGATCAACATGCATCAGAAGATCGCTTCGCAATGATTCATAATCTATTTGCAATTCTTCTTAAAGAGATCCCACAACAAGATTGGCAACGTGAAATCAATACTGAACCAACCATTGATTGGAATACCAAAGAACCAAGATTCTCGATATTAATCGATGTCGAGGATTTTATTTATCTATTACATCAATTAAGCCGACAAGCCATCACTGATCATGATTTTACTAAGTATGTGGCGCTCGATATGCATTTTGCTGATATGAAAGATATGTTCTACATCAATCTGCCAATCGAATCTGTTGCACGCGCTTATGATTTGGGTATTTTCAAAGAGAGCGCAATTTATCGCACTTTCTGCATTGGATCAGGCAGAGATTTTGGCGACTTCACAGCGCCTGCTAACAAACGCTACCGCTATGCAAAAGATACTGCAAAGAAATATCCTTTCTTATCAGAGTTTGCTAAAAAATTAGCGCAACATGTGATTAACATCGAAGTGAAACGCGGGGATTTACCAACGCCTGTTTCAAGCTTAGCGACAGATATTCGCCAACATGAAGGCATTGAAAACTTTGTGAATATTCTTTTGGGCTTGGGCAAAGATACATTAACCCGTGGCTGGATCAGTTCATACAATTCAGGCAAAAAGGATGTGTTATCTAGTTTATTACGTGCTTCTGTTCCACGTGAAACCGATGATGCCAAAGCATTAAAAGCTGCCGTAAATGGTCGCATTGATGATCAGCGTTTATTGGAAGCTGCTTTATATTCACCATCATGGTTGCCAATCGTTGCTAAACTTCTCGATTGGAAAGGTTTAGAAAGTGCAGCTTGGTACTTCCATGCTCATGTGAATGAATCCATTTCTGATGAAAAAATGGCTGTGATTACACGCTATTCACCTATTTCTAAAGAGTCATTCAATGATGGTGCTTTCGATGTGGATTGGTTTAATGATGCTTATAAAACCTTGGGTAAAGAGCGCTTTGAATTACTCTATGATTGCGCGAAATATATCACAAGTGGTGCAAACCATCGCCGTGCTCAGCTTTTTGCGGATGCAACTTTAGGTAAATTGAAAGCAACTAAAGCGTTTGAAAAAGAGATCAATGATAAACGTAGTAAAGATAAGCTCTTAAGTTATTCATTGATTCCGCTCGGCAAGAAATCCCAAGAGGAAGCTTTGAAACGCTATGATTTCTTACAAGCATTCTTAAAAGCAAGTAAGAAATTTGGTGCCCAGCGCCGTGCAAGTGAAGCAAAAGCGACAGAAATCGCCTTAGAAAACTTAGCTCGTAACGCAGGCTACCAAGATACTTTACGTTTCGGCTGGCAGATGGAAACCTTAAAAATCCAAGGCTTAACAGAATACTTTACACCAAAAACATTGGAAATCGTTGAGTTATTCATTCGCATTAATGATGAAGGTATTGCATCTTTAATCTGCCAAAAAGATGGCAAAGCATTATCTGCAATCCCAGCGAAACTTCGTAAAAATGATATGGTTGTGGAATATAGAGACTTAGTTGCGGATTTGAAAGAGCAATATCGCCGTGCGAAAGCTTCATTAGAATTAACGATGACACGCTCTGATCAATTCACTGTAGAAGAGCTCACATTGCTGCAATCTCATCCGGTGATTTCGCCATTGCTCACAAAATTATTGTTTGTGACAGATTCTGAAAAAATCGTGACATTTGCGGATGCATTGAAGCTCGATGCTAAAGTTCAATTACGCATTGCGCACTCTTATCACTTATATCATACAAAAGAGTGGCTAAACTTCCAACATTATGCATTTGAAAATCAGTTGATTCAGCCATTTAAGCAAATTTTCCGTGAATTGTATTTGATCAATGGTGATGAAAAAGATGGCAAAACAGCCTCAGAACGTTATGCTGGCCATCAAATTCAACCACAAAAAACATTAGCATTGCTAAAAACTCGCGGCTGGAGCGTGGATGAAAGTCATGGTTTACAGCGCGTTTATTATCGTGAAAATATTATCGCTGTTTTATATGCAGCAGCTGATTGGTTCTCCCCTGCTGATATCGAAGCGCCAACTTTAGAAACCATTCAATTCTATGATCGTAAAACAGGCGAAAGATTAGAACTCACAAAAGTGCCACCTATCATTTTCTCTGAAGTGATGCGAGACATTGATTTAGTTGTAAGTGTTGCACATGTTGGTGGTGTTGATCCTGAAGCGAGCCATTCTACGGTTGAAATGCGTGCTGCGATTGTTCGTGAATTATTGCCATTATTGAAGCTGGATAATGTGAAAGTGGATGGCAACTTTGCACTCATCAAAGGAACTTTGGGCGAATATACTGTGCATTTAGGTAGCGCTGGCGTTCAGCAAGTTGGCAAAGGTGCGATTAATATCCTAGCGATCCAAAGCCAGCATCGTGGCAAAATCTTCTTACCATTTGCAGATGAAGATCCAAGAACAGCAGAAATCATTTCTAAGATTGTATTGCTATCAGCTGATCAGAAAATCAAAGATCCAAGCATTTTGGAACAGATTAGTTAAATCTGCTGATACAAAAAAGCCTGAATCATTGATTCAGGCTTTTTTATTCATCTTAATTCTTTATGAAAACTTAAAGAAGCGCTTCATGCCACCCAATAATCCCAACAATGATTCTTTAATCGGTGTCTTTTCCTGTACTTGTTGATGCTTCAATAAGTTTGGAGACTGGCTAAACTTATGGAACATCACAATAGCAGAGTTAATAAAATGTGCCACTTGCCCAGGCTTTGATGGCATCACCACATAGCGATACAATTTTGCTTCATTAATCAATGTAATAATGTCCTGATAATCCGTATGTCGCACTAAGCCAATGCTCAATAATTCAGGTAATTCACGTTTCAAATATTTTAATAATTCAATGTCATCTCCACTGGAAAACGGTGAATAAGTGATGATCAATTTCACAGGATATTTACTCAACAACTGTAAAACTTCTTCACTATTACGTGCAATGAGCACTTTCACAGATTCAGGCGTTTCTTGTGTGATATCAAACTCGCTACTCGATACTGTACTTTTATAAATAATATAAGAATCTTCCCAGTTTTTGGTAGGTTCTGCATTCAATACAACATCTTGAAAGAGTTCTTTTTCTGGTTGAATATCCACAGCATTTTCTCGAAGTGCTTTTGAAACTTCTACAGCATCACGCACAATTTCTAAAACCTCGTTATTACTCCAAGGTTTTGTCAAAAATCTATAAACTTCACTTTCATTCACAGTACTAATAATTGCGCCTAAATCCGAAAATCCTGTGAGCAAAATTCGCGTTGTGTGTGGAGAGATCTCTTTCGCAATTTTTAAGAACTCAGAGCCCAACATTTCTGGCATCCGTTGATCACTGATCACAACAGCAACATCCGTTGTTTTCAATATTTCCACAGCTTCTCGTGCATCTGTTGTTGTGATTACGTTATAACGCAATCGCAATAATGCAGTGAGCGCGTTCAAAATCAGCTGCTCATCATCCACACACAAAATATTGATCTTTTTACGAATCATGCCAGCTCCTTTCCGTGCTTATTAGCAATCATAAATGGCAGTTTGATTAAAAACTCAGTCCCGATGCCCACAGTGGATTTCACCTGAATGTCACCATTGTGTTCTTGAATAATCTTATGGCTGATGGACAAACCCAATCCTGTGCCCTTGCCCACTTCTTTTGTTGTAAAGAATGGGTTGAAAATATCTTTTAATTTATCTGGCTCAATGCCTGAGCCATTGTCTTTGATGACAATGCCAGCATGATTGTTATCTAATCTTTTCAAAGTAATGGCAATGGAACCATCTTCTGCGGTTGCATGGTTAGCATTACCAATGATGTTTAACAACACTTGGTTAATTTGTGATGGCATGCATTCGATCACGCATTCTTCTTGAATATCAGTCGTGACATTTTTACCACGCAGCTCATATTTCAATAGCGTTAATGTACTTTGAATAGATTCACTTAATTTATGACGAGATAAATGCCCACGATCTAATCGGCTAAAGTTACGCAAGTTATTCACAAGATTGCTGATTTGTTCAACGCCCGCCATCCCATCATTAATCAAAGCATTAATCTCATCCACCATATCGGCATAACGAAAGCCATCAAAATCTAATTCATGCAGATGAGCTTTGATCTGTTGAATTTCGACTAAGATATTTTTCTTCTGTTCATTGGCATTTTCAGCTTTAGGATTTTCAACTAAATCCACCAACAGATCTGCCAAATTCACAAAGCGCCTAAATTCTAATTGCTCTATGTTAGAGCGCGTTAATTCCAATGCATTTTTAGTGTAAGCCAATGGCGTATTCACTTCATGGGCAACACCTGCAACCAATTGCCCAAGTGCTGACATTTTCTCCGTTTGCACCATGATCATTTCAGAATTTTTAAGATTTTCGAGCGCAGTTTGTAGGTCTTGAGTGCGCTCTGCCACCATCTTTTCTAATCTAAAATAGTTGATGAATAATCGAATGGCTAACAATATTAAAATTAACAAAAGCGCCGCCGCATAATAAGTGAGATACGTTTTATTTTTCTCTTGCTCAATAAGTTGCATAGCAACATCAGCACGAATACTATTAGTGATCGCATTGGCTTGAATTTGAATAGGTAAAGCTTCAATTTGCTGCAAAATAATATCTATATCTGGTCGAACAATCATGATTGTGCCGACCTGCTCTAAAAAGCGATACAATAGATCTTGATATTTGAAATCTAAATTCGTATTAAGCAAATCACTCTCAATTACTAAAATTTGCTGTTTAATCTCTGATAATGTCGCAGATGAGCTATCTAAGCTATAGTTAGCAACATTCGTAAAGAGCTTTAAAAATTGCTCATCAAATTCTGATTGCTGAATTTCATCACTTTCTAAGAGCTGTTGATAAATATTGGGCAAAGCAGCCAATGATTGCTTGAGAGTAATAATCTCTGATTTAAACTGGCTGACTAAATTAGACTTCTCTTGTATCGTAATATTTAATGGATGTATGTGTTCTGTTATGACTTCATCAGCAGGTAACTGATCCAATAAATATTGGATTTTCTGCCCATAATGGCTCAAATTATCATACTTTTCTGACAGCCTACCATTAATACGCAAAATTTCTGTATCCCATTTAGCAGATACTAGAACAACCTCATTAACTTGATCAATCATATGATTGCTTAATGTAAGATCCACACGTGTTGTACTCAAATATA
>NZ_MVDO01000183.1 GCF_002006755.1 Wohlfahrtiimonas larvae
TGACTTCATCAGCAGGTAACTGATCCAATAAATATTGGATTTTCTGCCCATAATGGCTCAAATTATCATACTTTTCTGACAGCCTACCATTAATACGCAAAATTTCTGTATCCCATTTAGCAGATACTAGAACAACCTCATTAACTTGATCAATCATATGATTGCTTAATGTAAGATCCACACGTGTTGTACTCAAATATAAATACAAAAGTCCTATGATTGCTACAACTAAGAAAAATACTGCCAGTAAAACTCTACTAAAAACCTCAACCCATCGAAACATAGTGTGAGAGCCGCCTAACTCTAAATGCTAATCCTATGAGTGCAGTATAAAAAAGCATTATGACAGTAATACGACAATCAATGGATGATCAGAAATTTTCTTCTTTAGACAATTGACAATTAACATTGAATCCCTTTTGATAAGACCACGAACATCAAAATAAATTGACTAAGGGAGTGTTGCAATGATCACCACAAAAACCATCTTTGTTGCAGGTTATGCAAGATTACCACAAGGAATGGCTGCGAAACATATGTTTGAATCTATGACAATTACTGCAGAAATTGAACCTAAATATGGTGTCATTCTTGCGGCTGATTGCACGCTGATCACAGATTTAGGCAAAAATTTTATTCGAGAGCTACTGCGTGGCTATAGTTTAAATGATGGAATTGAACCATTAATTCAACAAGTTCAAGCAAGCTACAAAGGCAAAGCAACCAGCGCTCTCATCGCTGCACTCAAAGATTTGGATCACCAATATCATTCTTCTCATAAACTTTAAAAAAGATTAGACATTAATATAGTTGCATGCTACATTCTACTTAACTTAATCACTAAAGAAAGCTCCAGTCACCCACCCGACTGTCTCCCTTTCTTATTTAAGTTATCAACGAATATACTGCAAATCCATTTGAGATCATCCTAAAATGATGACAATAGAGAATGGTAAAACCAGTAATACATTGCTACTTTATTAAAGTACGTGATTGTATTACTGGTTTTTTTTTACAAATTTGCTACAAAATAATGATGAAGAACCACTTTGGAGGAAGTTATGTCAAAATTTATTCAAAACAATGAAAATTTCACAATTGCATTAAATCCACAAACAAAACGTATTCATAACATTACATTATCCAATAATGTGATCTCAAAATTTCTGGAGAAAATGCGAGAAGAAAATATCAGCGTACAGCATCTAGAATATACACCTTATGAGCGCCAAGTGATTGCAGATCACTTAGATGAAATCGCAGGCCACAACTTAGGCGAAATTTTACGAGATATTATTAATGATCGTGATACCGGTGGCTTCACAATTGGTTTAGAAGGTATTTCAAAAGATACGAATGAATTTGTTATTTTCTCTACTGCAATCGCACATTTAGTGGGAATCTCTAATTTTGACTCTATGACAGGCAAATATTATGCTCGTTTCGTAGTGAAAGATACTGATAACAGCGACTCTTATTTAAGACAAGCATACCGCTTATTCACAATGCATACAGATGGGACATTTGTGAGTGAAGCCACAGATTGGTTATTGATGATGAAAATGGTGGAAGAGAATGCAACAGGTGGTGAAAGTCGTTTATTGCACCTAGATGATTGGGCAGAATTGGATAAATTCTATAACAATCCATTGGGCAAACATAAATTCCAATACATTGCGCCACCTAGTAAAAATGTGCAAGAAATGGTTTATCGCCAACTATTCTTCTTGAAAAATAATCGCCCTTGCATCTGTTTCATTGATCAATTTGCTTATCCAGGCACAATCGAAGAAGCAAAATTTTTGAAAGCCTTATCTCATTCAATGGAAACTGACAAAAATGTTGTAGAGCTCGCATTACCAGTGGGAAGCTTAGTTGTATTGAATAATGAGTTCTGGTTACATGGCCGTGCTGCATTTGCAAAACATCCCGACTTAAATCGTGAATTACTTCGCCAACGTGGTCGTTTTTACGAATAAAACTATCCATATTCACTGAAACTTAACATCATCAATATAAAAGGAGCCATAGCTCCTTTTATAGTATTTACAATCAAAATTTTTTATTCATGAATCATATAATTCACTGAATGATAGCTATAAAATGCTTATTAAACCTATAAAACAAAAAATTTAATGCTACATTTTTATAAAATAATGTAGCCTATTTGTTGCAAATTCATTTTACTTGTGTATAAATATAAACGTCCGTGTTGCATGCAACATGTTAGATAGAAATTTGTCACACATTATTAAGCTTCATATAAAACAAAAAACCTAATCACACACTTTGTAGCAAATAAACGGCTCTCAGCTATTGACTACAAACGTATAGGAGGAATTTATGAATAAAAAGATATCATCTATGGATGTATTATTCTTAGCCATGGGCGCAATGCTTGGCTGGGGCTGGGTTATTTTATCTGGCGATTGGGTTGCAACTGCTGGTTTTATGGGTGCAACACTAGCTTTCGCAGGTGGCGGATTACTGATCATCTGTATTGGTTTAACATATGCTGAATTAGCTACTGCAATCCCTGAAACAGGTGGTGGTGTTGCATTTGTACAACGCGCATATAACAACAAACCTTTATCATTCTTAGCGGGCTGGTCAGTATTATTCGGCTATATGTCTGTTATCGCTTTTGAAGCAGTGGCATTGCCAACCGTGATTGACTATGTTACGCCAATTCAGCATCACGTAAGATTGTGGAACATTGCTGGCTCTGAAATTTATTTAACATGGGCATTGATTGGTTCTCTTGGCGCTATTTTCTTAGGTGCATTAAACTATCGTGGTATTCGTTCAGCAACTATTTTTCAAACTGTTTTCACGGTTGCAATTGTTGCAGTAGGTGTATTATTAATTTTTGGTGCCGGATATTATGGTGAATCAGAAAACTTAAAGCCTTATTTCAATGGTGGTTTTGATGGCATGATGAAAGTATTGATCATGGTTCCATTCATGTTCGTAGGCTTTGATGTCATCCCTCAAATTGCATCTGAAATCAAAGCAACAAAATCCATTGGTAAAATGCTTGTAATTTCTATCTTATCCGCATTGATTTTCTATGTATTAATCATCTATGGCGTATCCATTGGTTTACCACATGCTGAATTACAAACATCTAAATTAGCAACAGCAGATGCTATGACAAACTTATTCGATAGCAAATTATTGGGCCAAGTATTAGTGATTGGTGGTATTGCTGGTATCGTAACAAGCTGGAATGCATTCGTAATTGGTGGTAGTCGTATTATGTATGCAATGGCTATTCGTGGTATGTTGCCAAATTGGTTTGCAAAATTACACCCTAAATACCAAACGCCTTCTAATGCAATTATCTTCTTAACAGCTTTAGCATTCTTAGCACCATTATTGGGTCGCCAAGCATTGGTTTGGCTAGTGAATGCAGGTAGTATTGGCGTTGTATTAGGTTACCTTATTGTGACATTGGCTTTCTTACAATTACGTAAAACTGAACCTAACTTAGAGCGCCCATATGCTGTGAAATGGCCTAAAACTATCGGTTGGTTAGCAGTATTATTCAGTATTGGTTTCTTATCATTATACTTCCCAGGTATGCCAGCTGAATTAAGTTTTCCAATCGAATGGAGCTTAGTGTTTGGATGGTATATGATCGGTGCATACTTCTTGTTTATACATAAAAATACAGCCCCAACAGTTGATTATAACTCTGTCAGGTTAGAAACAGAGTGAGAACCAAAAGATAAGTAGTTGATTGCTACTTATCTCCCAATGAGTTAAAAATAATTAGTTACCAAAGAGGAAATTTAAAATGTCATACAGCACAGAACAATTACAAGAAATCCGTCAAAAATATGTTGCTCGCGGTGTAAGCAACGGCAACTTAAATATTGCAACAAAAGCAGTGAATGCAACCATCACTACTGAAAAAGGTGAAGAGTTCATCGACTTTGCTGGCGCAATTGGTGTAATGAACGTAGGTCATAGCCACCCTAAAGTTGTTGCGGCAATCAAAGCACAAGTTGAAAATTTCACGCATCCTGGTTTCAATGTGATGATGTATGAAAGCTACTTAGAATTATGTAAGCGCTTATGTGAAATCACAGCAGGTGATCACGATAAAAAAGCGATTCTATTTAATACAGGAGCTGAAGCTGTAGAAAATGCTGTAAAAATTGCACGCAAATATACTGGCCGTTCAGGTGTTGTTTCTTTCTATCGCGCATTCCATGGCCGTACAAACTTAACAATGAGTATGACAAGCAAGGTTAATCCTTACAAAGTCAATTTTGGACCTTTTGCTTCCGATATTTATCAAGCGCCTTATCCTTATATGTATCAACGTCCTGCTCAAATGACAGAAGAGCAGTATATTGATGAAACTATCGCACGTTTTGATGAATTCTTTAAAGCAACAGCATCACCAGAAAATACAGCATGTATCGTTATGGAACCCATTCAAGGTGAAGGTGGTTTTGTTGTTCCGCCAAAACGTTTCGTTGAGCATGTTTATAACTTCTGTCAAAAATATGGCATCATCTTTGTTGCTGATGAAATCCAAGCAGGCTTTGCACGAACAGGAAAATTCTTCTCAATGGAACATTTTGGTATTGTGCCTGATTTGATGACAACATCTAAATCATTGGCAGCAGGTGTTCCTTTAAGTGCTGTGGTCGGCCGTGCTGAGATCGTGAATGCACCAAACCCAGGTGAGTTAGGTGGCACATTCTCAGGGAGCCCATTGGCATGTGCTGCTGCATTAGCTGTGATTGATATCATTGAAGAAGAAAATTTGAATGAAAAAGCTGAAATTTTAGGTGCTAAATTACAAGCTTATTTGGAAGACAAACAGAAAACTTATAGCTTCATTGGTGATATTCGCCGTTTAGGCGCGATGGTTGCCGCTGAAATTGTTAAAGATCCTGCAACGCGTGAACCAGATGCAGCTAAAACATCTGCCATTACTAAATTCGCAAACGAAAATGGCTTATTGCTAATTTCAGCAGGTATCAACAGTAATGTTGTTCGCTTCTTATCACCTTTAACAATCACAGATGCAGAATTAGCAAAAGGATTGGCTATTTTAGATAATGCATTAGCATCAGTAAAATAACGCATAAAGGATTGCTGTAATGAATGAATTAAAAGTATTTAACCCCGCAACGGGGGATCTATTGGCAACATTGTCAATGGATTCAAAAGAGATGATCGAAACTAAGCTTAAAGCGGGTCACGATGCATTTCGTACATGGCGCAATACGTCTGTGTATGAACGCGCGGCATTGATTGATCGCTGGGCTGATTTGATCATCGAGCAAAAAGATGTTGTGGCTAAAATCATGACAGAAGAAAATGGTAAGCCACTACGCGAATCATTGGGTGAAGTCTTAAATGCCGTAAGTTATCTCACATGGTATGCAGAAGAAGCTAAACGTATTTATGGTCGCACAATTCCTGCAAACACCAATAACAAGCGCATTATGGTGACTCGCCAAGGCATTGGTTTAGTAGCAGCAATTACGCCATGGAACTTCCCTGCGGCAATGATGACACGTAAAGCTGGTCCTGCTTTGGCAGCTGGCTGTACGTTCATTGTTAAGCCTGCAGAAGATACGCCATTAACTATGATCAAGTTAGTTGAATTGGCACATGAAGCTGGTATTCCAAAAGATGTAATTCAATGCGTTGTCGGTGTGGGTTCTGAAGTTGGCCCTGTGTTCACATCAAGTAATTACGTACGTAAAATCACATTCACAGGTTCAACGCCAGTTGGAAAGCGTTTAATCAGTGAAGGTGCAAACACTGTGAAACATATGTCGATGGAATTGGGTGGCCATGCACCATTCATCATCTGTGAAGATGCTGATATTGATTTCGTGATCACACAAGCAATCGCATCGAAATTCCGTAATGCTGGCCAAACTTGTATTTGTGCCAACCGTTTCATTGTGCACAAAAATGTTTTGGCTGAATTTACAGAGAAATTCACAGCTGCAGCTAAGGCGTTGAAATTGGGCAATGGCATGGATCCTACAACAGACGTTGGCCCTTTAATCAACAAAAAAGGATTCGATAAAGTTGTGGAGCAGATCGAAGATGCTAAAGCAAAAGGCGCTTCTGTTTTGGTGGGCGGTACTTCGTTTGAAGACAAAGAGAAGAAAACTTACTTTGTTTCACCAACGGTATTGGGCGATGTCACTTTGGATATGCAGATCATGTCTGAAGAAACATTTGGCCCAGTTGCACCCATCATTGCTTATGATGATTTAGATACTGCGCTAGAAATCGCAAATGGCACGCCATTTGGTTTAGCCGCTTACTATTTCACCAATGATTACAAACGCGGGATTTATCTACAAGATCATCTTAACTTTGGCATCATTGGCTGGAATGATGGTTTACCAACAACGGCACAAGCACCTTTCGGCGGTTTTAAAGAAAGTGGTTTAGGTCGTGAAGGTGGCATTGAAGGCATCGAACCTTACTTAGAAACTAAATACCTATCCATCGGTAATTTATAATAATACCAATATATTTTTCCCTCAAATTTATCTGATAAACCAGCCCATTGGTTTATCAGATTTTTTTGCTTATAGTCTTAGAAAACGTAGCCAAGATTAATGCCACATTATTTATAATTAATTCATATAAAAAATAGGTATGAAGTTCAACAAACCTTCATACCCATATTAATGAAGCTTATATCAATTTCAGTGCTTAACTGCCCTGCACTACCATTTCAATGCCTGAATCATTTGCATCTACTGTTGCTTTTGCTTCCACTGTTTGCATCACTTCACGCACAATATATTCCGCAATCGCCATAGATGATGTTGCGCCTGGCGATGGCGCATTACGAATGTGTGTAATATTGCCATCTTTACGAATCACAAAATCATCCACTAAACTACCATCTTGATTCATCGCTTGTGCACGAATACCTCGTGTTGCTGGTTTTACTGTCATTTTTGATAAAGATGGAACATATTTCACACATTCATCAATGAATGTTTGCTGGCTCAATACCGTTTTAGATTCACGAATCGCCGCAGGAATATTTCTGAAAGAAAAGCGCCAAAAACCTGGGTAAACCAAATAATCTGTGATGTCTTTAAAGTTAAAGTTCTTACCTGTGTAATTTTCACGACCTAAGGATAAAAATGCATTCGGGCCAATCGTCATTTTGCCATCAATGCGCTTTGTAAAATGCACGCCCAAGAATGGATATTTAGGATCTGGTACAGGATAAATCAAACCTTTCACATCATTCGTAAATTGATCATCCAATACAAAATATTGGCCAAAGAATGGTACGATTTTAGGATTTGCTTCATCACCTGAATTTTTCGCTAAACGATCTGACTGTAAACCTGCACAGCTCACGGCATAGTTAAATGTTTCAGGGTAAACAGAACCATCTTTCATGATAATTTGAATACCATCTGCATTATTTTTTAACTCTTTAACTTCTGCAGATAACTGAATCTTGCCACCTTTTTCAAGGATATCTTTTGCGATCTGCTTTGCAATAGCTTCATAACTTACTATCGCTGTCGTTGGTGAATGCAATGCCGCAATACCGATACAATTAGGTTCAACTTTTTTAATTTCATCACCATATAACATGCAAACATCTGGCACTTCGTTATCGAGCGCGATCTGATATAAACGTTTTAAGCGCTCAACTTCCACTTCGGTTAATGCCACAACCAATTTGCCACATTGATCATAAGGCAAATCATTCGCCTCACAATATTCTTTAACTAAATGTACACCACGACGACATAATTTTGCTTTTAAACTACCTTTTGCGTAATACAATCCTGCATGTACAACGCCTGAGTTATGGCTCGTTTGATGCTGTGCTACACTGCTTTCTTTTTCGAACAATGTCACTTCTGCATCAGGATGATCAATCAATAGTTGCCTTGCAACAGCCAATCCATTAATTCCTCCGCCAATTACTGTATACTTGACAATAGACACATCAATCTCCTTTTACTTCGCGTTATACAAATATGAAAAAACTAAAAAAAATAGAGAGTCTTTCTGACCAAGCATTTGATCTTCTTCGTGAAGCGATCCTTAACGGCGTTCTTGAACCTGGAAAACTGTACTCAGCAACTGAGATCGGTGAATGGATTGGTGCTTCTAGAACACCTGTTCGTGAAGCCGCACAACAACTCGCAGCCATCGGCTTAGTCCGTGTAGAACGTAATAAAGGTATTCGCATTCTACCGACCTCTCTTCAAGAGTTGATCGAATCCTTTCAAATTCGTTTAATGCTTGAAGTGCCTTTGATCCGCAAAGTTGCACTCAATCGCTCAGAAGAAGACCTACAAACTATCATTGAGGCTTATAATAATTTTGCAGCTGCAGCCCAAAAAGATGATGCTGCAGAAACATTAAAAGCAGATAAAGAATATCATTCAGCATTATTGCAAGCTGCACACATCGAGCGTGCTTTAGTCATTATCGAAAATACTCGCAATGCTGTACTTTTAACGGGACCTAGCACCATTCCTTATTCTCGTACTTGTATGGAAGCATTTCAGGATCACCAACCGATTCATGAAGCAATTCTCAATCAGGATGCTGATTTAGCAGAAAGTGAAATGAAGCGTCACATCATCAATACTGCCAATATGCTGATTACACAAGAAGCGAAAAAAAGAGATGATTGGATTGATCCAAACCTTCTTAGTCAGTTTTCATGGATTCATAAATAGATCATCATTAATCACGTTACAAACACATGCTTTTTCTAGGTATTTTATATCACGTTCATCAGTTGCATGCAACACGCAATATGTAAAAATCATAATATCCCATATGTATTAACAAAAAAACCTCAGTTCACTAATGAACTGAGGTTCTCATTTTAAATTCAAATATTTATGATTCTAATAATAAATAAGCTTTAGAAAGTGCTTCTTCTTCTGAATTCACTGCAACTAATGGATATCCCCAAAACTCTTCAAATGTTTCTGAGAATTCCTCCATAGATTTTCTATCTTCTTCATTTTGAACAATATATAAGTGAACTTTTATATATTTTTGCACTTCTTTTTTATTTGCCTGTGCCCAAAAAGATATTTTACGTCGATCATCCACACGTTCTTCATCACTATCATGCACACCCTTTCCGATAATCACAAACGGCTCTTTTCTATCTAATAGTTGCTTGAGATGTAATAAAATTTGGTTATAATTTTTTCGATTCGAAGTGGCATAATTTAAGTGCACTATTGGAAAGTTACGGCTATCAATTTTCATTCAAATTCTCTTTAAATAAAATTCGTTTACGAATAAGAACCATTATTATATAGAACATTCTTCTAGATCTATTGCTGTATTAAGACAATTAATTATCTAAAACAGCCAAGTCTAGCATACAAAGTCATGAATCAGTCCTAATATGGTTGCCTTACTAATTTTCCTACAATTATTAGATGAGTAAAAGAAAACCTCGGCAAGCCGAGGTTTCTTTGATTCAAAATGGGGCTGGGATTACATCATACCGCCCATGCCACCCATTCCGCCCATACCACCCATATCAGGCATTGCAGGCTCATCTTTTGGTAATTCAGCAACCATACACTCTGTAGTGATGATCAATGAAGATACTGAAGCTGCATGTTGTAATGCTGAACGCGTTACTTTAGTTGGATCCAAGATACCCATTTCAACCATATCACCGTACTGGCCAGTTGCAGCGTTATAACCGAATGCATCTTTACCATCACGAACTGCATTCAATACAACATCAGCAGGCTCACCAGCGTTGATTACGATTTGACGTAATGGCTCTTCCATAGCGCGCAATGCAACACGGATACCAGCGTTTTGTTCATCGTTGTCGCCTTTCAAGTCTTTGATTGTGTTCAATACACGAACCAAAGCAACACCACCACCAGGGACAACACCTTCTTCAACTGCTGCACGAGTTGCGTGTAACGCATCTTCTACGCGAGCTTTCTTCTCTTTCATTTCAACTTCAGTCGCAGCACCTACGCGAATTACAGCAACACCACCTGCTAATTTAGCAACGCGTTCTTGTAATTTTTCACGATCGTAATCAGATGTAGCTTCTTCCATTTGAACACGGATTTGGTCAACACGGCCTTTGATTTCAGCAACGTCACCAGCACCATCAATGATTGTAGTATCTTCCTTAGATACTACAACGCGTTTTGCTTGACCTAAATCTTCAATCGTTGCTTTTTCCAATGACATACCGATTTCTTCAGAAATTACAGTACCACCAGTCAATACAGCGATGTCTTGTAACATTGCTTTACGACGATCACCGAAGCCAGGTGCTTTAACTGCAGCAACTTTAACGATACCGCGCATATTGTTAATTACCAATGTTGCCAATGCTTCACCTTCAACATCTTCAGCAACGATCAACAATGGACGACCTGTTTTTGCGACAGCTTCTAAAACTGCCAACATTTCGCGAATGTTAGAAATTTTCTTATCACAGATCAAAATCAATGGGTTGTCTAATTCAGCGGCCATTGATTGTTGGTTGTTGATGAAGTAAGGAGACAAGTAACCACGATCAAATTGCATACCATCAACTGTTGTTAAATCATTCTCTAAACCAGAACCTTCTTCAACAGTGATTACGCCTTCTTTACCTACTTTAGCCATTGCATCAGCGATAATTTTACCGATCTCTTCATCAGAGTTCGCAGAAATCGTACCCACTTGTGCAATTGATTTATCATCAGAACAAGGCTTAGAAATTGCTTTCAATTCAGCAACTGCTGCTGCAACTGCTTTATCAATACCACGTTTGATATCCATTGGGTTCATACCAGCTGATACTGCTTTCATACCTTCACGTACGATTGCTTGTGCCAATACTGTTGCAGTTGTTGTACCGTCACCTGCGATGTCAGAAGTTTTTGAAGAAACTTCTTTCACCATTTGTGCACCCATGTTTTCGAATTTGTCTTCTAAAACGATTTCTTTAGCAACTGAAACACCATCTTTAGTGATTGTAGGTGCGCCAAAGCTTTTTTCTAAAACTACGTTACGACCTTTAGGACCTAATGTTACTTTAACTGCGTTTGCTAAAGTATTAACACCATTAACCATGCGTGAACGAGCATCATTACCAAAACGTACTTCTTTTGCTGACATACTAAATACCTCTAAAAGTTAAAATATTTTCTATAAATTCGTCAAATCAAAGTAATTCTGAATTAACCTTCGATTACTGCCATGATTTCATCTTCACGCATTACGATGAAATCTTCATCGCCGAACTTAACTTCAGAACCTGAATATTTACCAAATAAAACTTCATCACCTACTTTCACATCAACAGCTTTCACTTGGCCATTATCCAAAGTTTTACCAGTACCCACCGCAATCACTTTACCGCGAGATGGTTTTTCTGTTGCAGAACCTGGCAACACAATACCGCCTGCTGATGTTGTTTCTTCTTCAACACGCTTAATGATAACGCGATCATGTAATGGACGTAATTTCATAATGATTCCTCTAAAATAATTTAACAATACGATTTCTATTCGCAAAGAAGCAATATCTCAACAAAATTAAATCGCACGAGATTCTTTGCAAAATTACAATGGGGTTTATTTTTAACCTTTCAAGTTATTAGGAATATTTTTTATTCAAGAATTTCTCAAAATTTATATGGTATCTGTAGAATCTGCCCGATTAATAGCCATTCTCATTCATAAAAAAATTGTATGCTCTTACACTTTCTAAATATTTAATGAAAGGTTCACAGAATCATGCAACAACTTTACTATTCATTAGATCAAGTTTGGGTAGAAATACCAATGAGTTATTTCCAATATCTCAGATTAAAACCTTTATTATTCATCATCTTTATATTCATAATGCTGATAATGCTCTGTAAGGTGATGATTAAAAACCGACTCTCATATGTATCTCTACAAAAACGTATACTTATTATTGCTAGCTGTAGCATTACAGGTTATTGCGGATACCATGTTATTGAATATCTATATAAAAAACAGCAATTTGAAATTAATCAAATACACAACAATATCTTAATGACACAGTTAATTTATTCTGTTCGTAAAGACCGCCCCTACACAGTCTATGAAAGTAGCCTTAGCCGAACTAATGAGAAAGAGGTCCTCGACCACATCAGGGGTAATGAAGTATTACCTAGCAATGAATATAAGCGTGATTTTAATTTAGCCAAACGTGCATTATTAGATATTGAAAAACAATCACTGTTTGCATATTCTACAGGCATTAATAACCCTGAAATTTGTCAAAAGGACCAACGCAATGAATTATATCGTTGTCATACTTCATTAAAAAAAGCTAATGGTACACATATTTATTTTCAAGCCATTGTCTATTTTGAACCTAAAGCTTATCAGGACTATTTACGTTTTGGCTTTCATGAAAAAGCTCCTTAATATTCAATACTAAAGAGCTTCTAATCATCATTTCATTCAATGTAATTAAACTATTTCTTTAATCTTTAATAATCGTAACGCATTCAATACAACCAAAATACTTGTACCGACATCTGCTAACACTGCCATCCACATATAAGCATGGCCTGTAATAGCTAGCACTAAGAATATTGCTTTAATTGCAATAGAAAAAATAATGTTATAACGAATGATCGACATCGTTTGATCAGCAATATTTAAAAAGTTAGGTAACTTCATTAAATCATCATCCATAATCGCAACATCAGCAGTTTCAATAGCGGTATCGCTGCCAATGGATCCCATTGCAAAACCAATGTCAGCTTTTGCCAATGCCGGTGCATCATTGATACCATCACCAATCATACCAATTTGGCCACTTTTAGCTTGAAATTCATCCACAAATGCCATTTTATCTTCTGGTAATTGATCACCTCGTGCTGTTGTTAGCTTCACAGTCGCAGCCACTTGATCCACAGTTTGCTGACGATCACCTGATAACATGACCAACTGTAAGCCACGTTCTTTCAACAACTCTAATGCTCGAACACTAGTTGCTTTAACGCCATCTTCTAACACAAACAATGCTAATAGCTCTTGCTCATTCGCTAACATCAAAACAGAATGTGCACGATCTTTAAAAGCAACCAATGCTTCATCCGCTTTGGTTAAATCAATATTATTAGCGATCATTAACTTCGCATTACCTAAATAATATTGTTCATCATTCATCATACCTTTCGTGCCATGGCCCAAAATTGCCTCAAAATTTTCAACATTTGCTGTCGCCATATTTTGCGCTTGATAAAATGTCACAATGGCTTTGGAGATCGGATGATCTGATCGTGCAGCTAGACTCATCGCCCAACTGGGTACATTCGCATCATCACTGAATAAGAAACTCTCAACAACTTGTGGCTTTCCTTCTGTAATCGTGCCTGTTTTATCAAATGCCAAGCCTTTTAAATGGCTTGCAACTTCTAAATAAGAACCACCTTTGATCAAAATACCTTGGCGTGCTGCTGTGGTTAGACCACTCACAATCGCAACAGGGGTTGAAATAACTAGCGCACATGGACAAGCAATGATCAAAATTACCAAAGCATTGTAAATGCTATCCAACCATGTGAAGCCGAACATTGGTGATATAACTGCAACTAAAACAGCAAATACAAATACGATTGGCGTATAAATTGCAGAAAATCTATCAATGAATCGTTCTGTATCTGATTTATTACCTTGTGCCTGTTCGATTGTTCGTGCAATTTTACGCAATGTTGAGTTTTCAGAAGTGGTTGTTGTTCTAAATTCAATTTCACCTTCTTGGTTAATACTACCTGCATAAACTTTATCACCCACTGTTTTATCAATCGGTAAGCTTTCACCCGTAATCGGAGATTCATCAATACTTGAACTACCCTTAATGATTTCCCCATCTAATGCAAACCGCTCACCAGGCATTACACGAATGATGGAGTCTAAAGCGATATCATCTGTTGCTTTCAATACAAAGCTACCATTTTCTTCCACTAAAGATTCATCTGGCGCTAAAGATAGTAAGCCTTCAATGGCATTACGTGCACGATCTAAAGATCTTGCTTCCAATACTTCAGAGATCGTAAATAACACCATAACCATAGCAGCTTCAGGAAACTCACCAATTAAAATTGCACCTGTCACAGCAACGCTCATCAACGCATTGATATTCAACTTTTTATTTTTAATAGCAATCCAGCCTTTTACATAAGTTTCGTGGCCACATAATACAATCGCAATGATCGCTAATAATGAAACAACCCAAGTACTGTCACCCAATAAGCTAATTAATTCTGCAATGACAGCAAGCGCACCAGAAATACCTAGTAACCAATATCTTTTTGTCATATTTTTAGGAGCAGGAGCTTGAGTACCTTGCGGGATAGCATTCATACCCAATGATTGAATCACTGCAATAATATTTACTAAATCCCCTTTATACACAAGATATAATTGGCGCTGAATTAAGTTAAATTGCATCTCATGAATTTCTGGCATTTTATCAAATTTCTGGCGAATTAATTGTTCTTCTACAGGACAATCCATTTCATTAATTGTCAAAATAGTTGAGGCATAACCTTCAGGGATCTTATTAAGTTGAATTTTTTTGTCAACAATATCCCCATGTTGTCCACAGCAACTTGTGGATAACTCCTCATGTTCATGTTCATGCTTATGAACTTTTTCATGGGTATGATCTTGATGTTTCATAATAAACTCCTTTGAAGAGTGAATACATATAATATGTGATATAGTAAACACCTTGAAGTAGCTATAAGGTCAAGCAATAAGGAGAATTCATATGAATATTGGCCGGTTATCACAATTAACAGGAGTTTCTACTGAAACTATTCGTTACTATGAAAAAGAGCGATTAATTCCTCCTCCTGAGCGCTCTGCTAATAATTATCGAGTCTACAGTCAACAGCATATTGAACGTTTAATCTTTATTAAAAATTGTCGTTCTTTCGACATGACTCATGAAGAAATTCATCAAATTTTGAATGAAGTCAACCAACCTAATAGTGATTGCAGTGCAATTAATCACATCATTAAAGACCATTTAGCACATTTAGATGAACGCATTCAAGAATTACTACATTTAAAAGAAAAACTCACAAATATAGAAAAACGATGCCGCAGTGCTCATACAGCTGACAACTGCTCTATTATTAAAGATATTGCCAGTTTAGGCGATGTCCCAAACCGAAATACTCATTTGGGATAATAATGTTCTGCACAATAAAAAGGCGCTCATAGCGCCTTTTATCATATTCTCAATATTAATTATTCGTATAAGTAACGAGCAATCATTGTCATGTCATCCACAGGACCAATGTTTGTATGAACAATATAGCCTGAGCCGCGAGCAACATCGATCACTTCGCCTTTATCATTTTTCATTTCGCCCAACACAACTTCACGGTTGCCATGTTGATTGATAATTTCAATGCGATCACCTGTTGCAAATTTGTTTTTCGCTTCTAAAACAGCGATACCAGTTTCAGGATCATATGACTTTACTTCTGCAACATATTGTTGACGAGAGTGAATACTATTACCTGTCAAATAATTTTGATAAGCATGTGGCATATGACGTTGCAAGAAACCCTCTGTATAACCACGATTTGCTAAGCCATCCAACTTTCCATATAGCTCAGGGTTAAATTCTTTTCCTGCAATCGCATCATTAATTGCTTGGCGATACAATTGCGCAGTACGTGCAACATAATAATGTGATTTAGTTCTGCCTTCAATTTTCAATGAATCTACACCAATTTCAATCAACTTTTGTACATGGTGAATTGCACGTAAATCACGCGAGTTCATGATATAAGTGCCATTTTCATCCTCACTGATTTCCATCCATTCACCTTTACGTTGATTATTCTCTTGAATCAAATAAGAACGATCTGCCTCTGGATGTGGATGATAACCTTCGGGTGCATCAAACGCTGAACGATTTAATTCATCTTGCAAATATTTCATCGGATCATCTTCTTTTGGCTGAACATGATTACTCGCAGATGTATAAATATTAACTAAATCGGTATTTTTAGGAATCAACTCACCTTCAGGTGTTTCTTTCGCATCTGTTAATCCATAATTCCAACGACATGCATTTGTACAAGTACCCTGATTCGCATCACGGTGGTTAAAGTAGCCTGATAACAAACAGCGTCCAGAATATGCAATACACAATGCACCATGAACAAATACTTCCAATTCCATATCTGGGCATTCTTGACGAATTTCATGAATTTCATTCAATGATAATTCACGAGATAAAATTACGCGCGTTAAACCTTGTTTCTGCCAGAATTTAACTGTTGCACTGTTAACTGCATTTGATTGTACAGACAAGTGGATATCCATTTCTGGCCAGCGTTCACGCACCATCATAATCAAACCCGGATCTGCCATGATTAAAGCATCTGGACCTAACTCAATAATCGGTGCTAAATCATCCACGAATGTTTTAAGCTTTGCACCGTGTGGCATTGTATTCAATGCAACAAATAACTTTTTACCATGTTCATGAGCATAATCGATACCCATTTTCATACGTTCTTCATTTTTAAAATCATTATTACGAACGCGCAAACTATAGCGAGGTAAACCTGCATAAACGGCATCTGCACCATAGGCAAATGCATAACGTAGATTTTCAAATGTGCCCGCAGGCGCTAATAACTCAACTTGTCTTTGTGTCATAAAATTATCCTTTCAGGGGATGAAGGCATATAGCCAAAAGGCGAATATTATACCTGAAAAGGCTCATTGCGACTATATATTTCCCACACAACAAAAAGC
>NZ_MVDO01000184.1 GCF_002006755.1 Wohlfahrtiimonas larvae
AGTAGGTCATCTCCAGGGTCTAATAAGCGAATAGCCCACTCAATGAGTGGGCTTTTTGTTGTGTGCTATTTAAAATATTAATAAATACTTTATACTACAACAATATGAATATAAAAATCAGGATCAATAATGGGTGGTGTTGGAGAAGGCATAGTACAAATAATATTTGAATATATATTACCTGCTATTGGAGCATCAATTAGATGGATTGTCTTATTGGGTATCGGTAGAAAGGCTACTTTTGAGAGCTTATGGAAAGATTCAAAAACTAATCTTCTAATAGGTTCTACTTTATTTATCATGTTATGTTTTATTTTGATTATGAAGATAAACTGAAGGTTTATTACAAATGCTAATTTCATTGAAACAACTCGTTGGAACTAAAATAATTACTAATGAAGATGATTTACTAGATCTTGCAGATCAAATTTGGTCTTTAGGAGATATGAGTGAAATCGTCAGTCAGGTTGATCATAAAGCGTTAGATGCATTTATTATGATGAATGTTATTGGTAATTGGAAAGGTGATGGTTGGGGCGGAGTATTAGAAAATTCTGAATTTTTACCTTTCATTGAACATGCATTGCGAACATTTAAATTTGATGTAATGGCAGATCATTGGTATCAATTATTATCATTATTTCCAATCAATCCTTGTGATGCAGAAGTGCAGAAGAATTTTTATGATCACCAAAATTTTTTAATTAATCCTCGTTTTACAATCAAGAATGAAACACTAAAGTTGATTGATCCTGAAATTAGAAAAACTTTATCTGAGAAGTACCAAGAACTATTAGTTTTATTAGATGATGAGGCAGATAAATACTGGATGTATAATGCTTCAAATCAAGCAGGCTGGGGAGTTGTGATAGATTATATACAGAAATATTCGATCTAATAAAAAGCGATCTCAATGATCGCTTTTAATGTTTATAAATGATGCTGTTGAATGATGAAATCTAACCAATAATCACAGCCTTGGTTCACTAAATCATAAGTTAATTCAAAATTGCCTGTATAATAAGGGTCAGGGACTTCAGAATGCTCAGGATTATTTAAAGGTTCTAAGAATAAATGAATTTTAGAATCATATTGATCAGTGGGTGGAAGAGATTTTAGATCACGAATATTATTATTATCCATACCTAAAATATAATCATAAGTTTCAAAATCATCACCACAGATTCGTGTAGCAACCATGCCTTTTGTGGAAATTCCTTTTTCATTTAAAATTTCTTGTGTGCCTTGATGCGGTGGTTTACCCAAATTCCAATCACCCGTTGCAGCAGATGCAATATAAATCTTATCTTCCAATCCTTTGGCTTTGACTTTTTCTCTGAATAACGCTTCAGCCATTGGAGAACGACAAATATTACCTAAGCACACGAATAAAACTTTAACCATAATTCATCCTATTAATAACCATTTGATGCATAATTTAGCTTACAATAGAGATATATTATCATTAAAAGAAGTGGCTATG
>NZ_MVDO01000185.1 GCF_002006755.1 Wohlfahrtiimonas larvae
TTTGACTTTTTCTCTGAATAACGCTTCAGCCATTGGAGAACGACAAATATTACCTAAGCACACGAATAAAACTTTAACCATAATTCATCCTATTAATAACCATTTGATGCATAATTTAGCTTACAATAGAGATATATTATCATTAAAAGAAGTGGCTATGGCTTTTACTATTTATCACTCCAATCATTTAGATTCCTTGCAATATATGGCAAGTTATTTGATTCAACAGAATCCATTAGAAAATCCTTTATTACCTGAATATTTCATTATTCACAGTAGCGGGATGACGAACTGGCTGAAGAGTGCATTAGCAGAAGAGCATAATATATTTGCCAATACTAAATTAGAATTCCCCATCAATCAAATTGTTACGATGATTGAGAATTTATTGACGGAAGAAGAACGAGCAAAAACTAATTTAAGAATTTCTCGGTTAACGTTAACTTGGGCTGTGTTTGATGTTTTAAAAAATTCATCTTTAGCAGATTTAGAAATCTTAACGCGTTATTTATCGACAGATCATACAGAACATAGTGATGTTCGAATGATGGCATTGGCAGAAGAAATCGCAGGTTTATTAGATAAATATTTAGCGTATCGCCCTGATTGGTTTGAGGCATGGCGAAATAATCAATTGTTATTAGATGATTCGCTTGATGAGCTGTGGCAGCAAAAAATTTGGCAAGAGATTTGTCAAAAGGTGATTCCTCAATACTATTTAGCTAATATTGGAGAATTATTAAAAATAATACCTGAAGAGCGTTACCAACATCCCAAAATTCCTACCCGCTTATTTGTGATCGGGATTTCGACTTTGCCACCATTGTTTATTGATCTGTTGCATACTTTGAGTAAACATATAGATGTTCATTTATTTTTCACAAATCCATCCCAGTTTTATTGGGGGGATTTAACTCAATATCGCAATCGTGAGATTCAACGTATTATTTTTGAATCATCTGAAGCACGTGAAGAAATCTTTGCACCTAATATTAATCAGGAAGAGTTAGAGAAAGCTCAAGAAATATCTGAGCAATGGTTAGAATTTCATGGCAATCCATTATTAGCAAGTTTTGGGAAAATAGGACGTGATTTTATTCATTTATTATCTCAGTATGATGATGTGATAGAAATTGAGGCTTTTAGTGAACCTGACAATAGTGGGTTATTAGGCCATGTACAACGAGAGATTTTTAACTTAGCAGCTATTAATAAAGATTCACCTAAATATATTGTGACGGATGATGACAATAGTATTAGTTTTCATGCACATTATAGTGAGAGAAGAGAAGTTGAAGGTTTATATGATCAGTTGCTTCATGCATTTAATAATGATGTAACATTAGAGCCAAAAGATATTATTGTGATGGTCTCAGATGTGGACCGTTATCGGCCAATGATAGAAGCAGTATTTGGTGCCCCTTTTTCAGCCGATATAAAAATTCCTTATACAATTTCAGATTTTACATTGGGCAAGCATGAACCAATTTTAGAAGCATTTTTATTGTTGTTATCTATACCTGAAAGCCATTTTACTATTTCAGAATTATTAACATTGTTAGAGATACCAGAAATTGCAGAACGATTTTCTATTTCTCAAAATAATCGCCATTTGATTCGTCAATGGGTTGAAAATAGCCATATTAAATTTGGTATTGATCAAGAGCATTTATCAGAATTGAATATTCGTGCGGAGCCGATGAATACTTGGTTGTGGGGTTTAAAACGATTATTGTTGGGCTATAGTTTAAATGAAGCTGTTGAGATTGATGATGTCTTAGCTTTCCCATATATTCAAGGTGGTGATGCAATCACATTAGGTCATTTAGTAGATTTTGTAGATGCACTTATTCATTGGAAACAGAAATTATCACAATCATATTCATTGAATGAATGGCGTACAGTTTTGAATGAGATATGGTCATCTTTTTATATCGATAATGATGCAACACAATTTCGTTTGCAGCATTTGCAATTTATTTGGAATAGTTTCTTAGATGAAGGGGAAAAGATTAAATTTGATCAACCTATTTCTATTCATTTGATATATCGTTATTTGAATGAACATTTATCATCTTTTAGACCAGAATCTCGTTTTTTAACAGGTTCAGTGAATTTTTGTACATTTATCCCGATGCGTTCAATACCGTTTAAAATTGTTTGTATGTTGGGGATGAACCAAGATAGCTTCCCACATCGTAAGCAATATCCCGAGTATGATTTGATGCAAAAATACCCTGCACGTGGTGATCGTTCCACGGTCAATGATGAGCGCTATCTTTTTTTAGAAGCAATTCTGTCAGCAAAATCTCAATTGTATATTAGTTATATTGGGAAAAATATTCATAATAATAGTGAAATGTTCCCATCTCTTTTTGTGAATGAATTACAGCATTATTTAGATGAGTTAGCAGAAACATCAACCCAAAAATCTGTGACTCAACAGTTGACCATTCATCACCCATTATCGTCTTATAGCCCATTATTATTTCAACAAAATAGTCGGGTTCATTCATTTCAAAAAGTATTATTACCATCTTTATGTGCATTAGATGATAGAGAATATCAGTCTAAAATAATTGATTTAAGAAAAATTTCTACAAAAATGTTGATAGATGCTTTTAAAGATCCTTTGAAGGTTTTTAGTATTCAGCATTTTGGCATTAATTTTTATCGGCAATCTATTAATGAAATAGAAGATGATGAAGTGTTTGCTTTATCAGAGCGAGATGCATTAGAAAATTATCAAGCTCGTGTGCAGTTAATAGAAGAGCTATTTTATAATGATATTTCTGATGATCTTTTGCATCATTATGCCAAACATCAACTATTTCAACAATATAAGCTAGAAGGGAAACTACCAAAATTTGCTTTTGCTAAACTAGATTGGTATGCATTCATTGAGCCTATTGTGCAGATGGTCTTAACTGCAAGAGCTAATCATTGTTGTTATGGCATTGAACAGCCCATCCAAATTATACATGATAATATTATGATTGATGGTACAGTTGTTGGTATAGATCATGATCAACAATGTTTAGTTTTTGCTGGAAAATTTCATATTAAACGTCAATTTGAAGCGCTGATTACACATGTTTTAAATACTTTGAGATTACAACAAAATATCACAACAAAGATTTTCTTTTATGATAATAAAAAAGTATATGAAACTATGATTGAACCTATTGATATGGAGTATGCTAAATCCATATTGCATCAGCTAATAATAGGTTATCAAGAAAATTTAGTATCGCCATTTATACTAGCATCTGAGAATGCTTTACGTGCGAAGGATAAAAAACTACTACAAAAACATGTTGATTTTATTCTCAAGACTTACCATGATTATCAAACTGAAACAGTACAACAATATTTGATGGAACATACAGAGTTTCGTATAGAAATTATAGATAGGATTTTAGAGGATTTAATGGCACAGGATTCAATGTTAATTGATCGTTTTATGCCTACAATGACAGAAAAAGAGGTGATTGGATATCTCTATTTTTATCTACGATATATTAATTTGATCTGTCATACGAAAATAAAAGAGTTGAAATCATGTTAGTAAAGAGAAAAAAGTGATCATAATATATTTTTATATTAAAATTAATTAGTTATATTTGTTTTAATAAAGTCATGCACATAATTATCCACAGGTTATGTGGAATTGTTTATGGCTTATGAATAACTTTTTCATGAGTTGATTGTTAACTTTTATCATTAATAGATGGGTTTTGTTTAATATAATTAAGAATTGATGGGGGTCATGAGATAGTTAAATTCAACAGATGATTAGGTTGATTAATCATAGCTGTATATGGCTGTTAAATTTTATGGTGGGAAGCTGAAAATTTGGCATTCAAGCGATATAAAATCGAATATTTATATATCTTTAATCTAAAAATGTAATGTATGAATGTTGCCTTTGACTATAGATTCAATAGGTCAAGGATGTATAATACAAGTTTTCCATAACGAGGCGATTTTAATGAATAATAAAAAGATTAAAAGTAATCTTTCAAAAAATGCCATCTATATTTTGCCGAATCTATTTACGACGGCTTCTTTAATGACGGGATTTAGTTCTATTTTATTAGCATTAGAAGGGCGTTATGCAGCAGCAGCAGTATTAATATTTGTATCAATGGTTTTAGATGGTATGGATGGACGTGTTGCTCGTTGGACGAATACGCAAAGTAGTTTTGGTGAACAATATGATTCTTTAGCAGATATGGTTGCTTTTGGTGCTGCTCCCGCAATTTTAGTATATATGTGGTCCTTCCAAGGATTGGGTGAAGTTTCAAAAGTGATTGGTATCGGTTGGTTTGCATCATTTGTTTATTTGGCATGTGCAGCCCTTCGTTTGGCACGCTTTAATGTACAAATAGGCTCTGTGGATAAACGATATTTTGTGGGATTGCCAAGTCCAACAGCTGCTGCAATTGTTGCTGGTGCAGTATGGGCAGGAGAGGTCGGCATTAAAAAATTTGCAACGGCATTTGGGACAGATCTTTCATATACAGGGCATGATCTAACGGGATTAATGGTAATTATCACTTTGTATGCTGGATTAATGATGGTTTCTAATTTTTTATTTTATAGTTTTAAAACTTTAGAGATCAAGAAAGTTAGATTTACAGCTTTAATCATTGTTGTAATCTATGCGGGAATGTTAATTTCTTCACCTTCTATTGTTTTATTCTTAACGGCATTTATTTATGGTTTATCTGCTCCAATCCAATATGTTTATCGTAGACAAGCACGTAAAAAACGTATGCTAGCATTACAAGCAAAACGTCATGAACGTCATGATGAGCGCCATGAATCATAATTTAGATTATTTAAAATTGTTGAAAATTCCTGTCTGGCAAGTGCGTGGGCAGGAAGTTTCAGAAGCTGTGGAACCTCTTATTCATAAAGGAGTGGCACCTGCGATTGAATCAATTGCAGCATCAGCAATTATGCCAATGATGATTGACCATCCATCAGAAGTTCAATCTGCCTCTGGCATTGCTACCGACTATCAGGCTCAAGCTATTGCATCTTTAGAAAATTGTGTAGCTTGTAAGTTACATAATGGTCGTACTCAAGTGATTCAAGGGAAAGGCTCTAAATCAGCTAAAATAGTTGTTGTGACAGAAGCCCCAACATTCAATGAAGATGTTGCCGGTGAACCTTTTGCTGAAGAAGCAGGTAAGTTATTTGAAAATATTTTAAAATCTATTGGCTATCATATGGAGGATGTTTATATTACACCTTATGTGAAATGTGCGCCGTATCAATCTTTCATTACAGAAACGGAAGAGGCCGAATGCTATCAGCATTTAATGAATGAATTAAATGAGATTCAACCACAGAAAGTTTTGTTATTAGGGCGTAATGTTGCAAAATATTTATTAAAGACGACACAGCCGTTTGATACAGTGAGAACTCAAAGTGCATATCTATCTATTTTGGGTAAAAATATTCCTGTTTATGTGAGTTATAATCCATATCAATTGATGAAATTCCCAGAAGAAAAAAGAAAAGCGTGGAATGACTTCAAAAAGCTGGTAAAGTAAAAATTATGAATGAAATCAGTTTTTTAGAAATTACATCAGATGATTTTGATGTTATATATGAGATTGAACTAAAAGCTTATCCTATACCATGGAGTGAGAAGATTATGAGGTCTATGGTCGAAGGTCATGAATATAAAATTAAAATAACATACTATGATAAAGTGATTGCTTATGTATTTGTGATGGTTGTATTGGATGAAGCTACAATTTTAAATATAGCAGTCGATCCTGATTATCAAGGCCAAGGCATTGGCCAAAAGCTCCTGCGATACCTTAAAGCTCAATTGAGTCAAAAAGGTATTCGTTCTATTTTTTTAGAAGTACGACAATCTAATCAAAATGCATTAGCATTGTATACATCAGAAGGATTTCATGAGATAGATATTCGTAAGAATTACTATCCTGCTAAAAATGGTCGTGAAGATGCCATCATCATGGCATGTGTATTGATGAATGAGTAATTATGAAAATTTTAGATTTAAAAGATTTGCAGTGCCCAATGCCTATTTTAAAAACAAAACAGGCATTACAAAAGATGCAATCAGGTGATGAGATTCAGGTGATTACAACGGATCCTCATTCAGAAATTGATTTTAAGGCTTTTTTAAGTAAAACTTCTGATGAATTACTGAAGTTTTGGATAGAAAATAATCAATATTTTTTCTTAATTAAGAAAAAATAAGTTCGCTGTAAGATATTTTTATTTTGATGAAGGGTGGTGTTGGAAGCTAATGAGTACCGTTTTATTTATTATTCCTTGTTTGACAAATCAGTTGCCCAAATCGTGGGAGTCTAAAATAGCATCTACACCGCTAGAGCCTGTTTATGACAGATTTTTACATTCATCAACATCACATAAAACAAAACATTTTACATTACAGGATGCTTTGACTGAATATCTTCAGTTGCCAGATAATATTGCATGGGCACGCTGTGGTCTGCATGCTAGCGGCATTCGTATGCGATCTAATAATTGGTTTAAACTATCATTATTGACAAAAATTGGTGTGACAAGTTTACGTGGTCATATGGTGCAAAAAATGGCAGAAGATTTTGCCAGTGATTTTGCATTTGCAGAGGATTCGATTGTGACAGCGCAAGGTGATTGGTTTATTTCATTGAAAAAATATAATGATGTTATATCAACACCTATTTGGCGTGCTCGACCTAAAGATATTGATTCAGCAAGTTATGGTTTAACGGGAGCAGATGCATCATACTGGCAGGAACAGTTTAATCATGCGCATGAATGGTTAAAAACATATGCTTATAATCATTTAAGGGTTAGACAAAAATATGAGCCTATTACAGATTTTTGGCCCTGGGGCAACGGTGAGAATCATGAGTTTAAATCTGATGTCGAATATTCTGCTATATTTTCTGATAATGCGATCGTTCGTGGTGTAGGTAATAGTGCAGGTTTATCTTTCTTTCCTTTGCGTAACTCAACAGCTGACTTTTCCCAAATGGTTCATAATCATCCTAATATTTGTGTAGTGGACGATCGTTTGATCAGTAAAGTATCTGATGATGATCTGTTAGGTTGGTTAGATGCAAGATCACAAATTGCCAATATGCTGTTGGCTC
>NZ_MVDO01000186.1 GCF_002006755.1 Wohlfahrtiimonas larvae
TTTTCTGATAATGCGATCGTTCGTGGTGTAGGTAATAGTGCAGGTTTATCTTTCTTTCCTTTGCGTAACTCAACAGCTGACTTTTCCCAAATGGTTCATAATCATCCTAATATTTGTGTAGTGGACGATCGTTTGATCAGTAAAGTATCTGATGATGATCTGTTAGGTTGGTTAGATGCAAGATCACAAATTGCCAATATGCTGTTGGCTCCTACTTTAACTGCTGTTGATCAAGGATTAATTACAAATGTAATTATTGATACAGTGAATGGTGAAAAGTTTTTATATAACAAAAAATTTAAATTTGTCTTATCACGACCTAAATTTAGTTATAGTTATTTGCCATCATGATCATCATAGAAAGAGTACCAAGCTCAAATATTGAACTTAGCACATCTCATTTATTAAATCGTGTATTACAACGCCGTCAATTAAAGGATGTATCTGATTGCTCTTTTAGTTTAAAGGATCTTTTGTCACCATCATCCTTGCAAGGTTGTGAGAGTGCTGCAGTAATCATTGCAAACGCGATTATCACTCAACAAAAAATATTGATCGTGGGCGATTATGATGTAGATGGTGCGACCTCTACTGCATTGATGATGCGTGTTTTAAAGTTATTCGGTGCAGAAAATATCGCTTATCGTATTCCCAATAGAATGTTAGATGGTTATGGTTTAACGGTTTCTTTGTTGGAGTCTATTTTAGACAGTAAACCTAATTTAATTATTACTGTGGATAATGGTATTTCTAGTGTCGATGCGATTGCTCAAGCTAAAGCGTATGGTATTAATGTTGTGGTAACAGACCACCATTTACCGGGTGATGTTTTACCTGTCGCAGATGCAATTGTGAATCCAAATTTGAAAAATAGCCGATTTGAAAGCAGTGCGTTGTGCGGTGTCGGTGTTGCTTTTTATACTTTAATGGCTGTG
>NZ_MVDO01000187.1 GCF_002006755.1 Wohlfahrtiimonas larvae
GCTCAAGCTAAAGCGTATGGTATTAATGTTGTGGTAACAGACCACCATTTACCGGGTGATGTTTTACCTGTCGCAGATGCAATTGTGAATCCAAATTTGAAAAATAGCCGATTTGAAAGCAGTGCGTTGTGCGGTGTCGGTGTTGCTTTTTATACTTTAATGGCTGTGCGTCGAGAGTTAATTAATTTAGGGTATTTGACGGAAAAATCTGCCCCTAATTTAGCTAATTATCTAGATTTAGTCGCATTAGGTACAATTGCAGATTTAGTGCCGTTAGATCGCAATAATCGTTGCTTAGTACAACAAGGTATTGAGAGAATTCGCCGAGGTCGGACTATTGCAGGAATTCAAGCTTTATTAGAGGTTTCAGGTAAAAATCAAAGCGAACTTTCAACAACTGATATTGGATTTAGTATTTCACCATTACTGAATGCTGCAGGGCGATTGGATGATATGCGTGTCGGTATTGAATGTTTGCTCACAGATTCGGAAGATCGGGCCAGATATTATGCTCAGCGGTTATATGATTTCAACCAAGAACGCAAATCTATTGAACGTTCAATGACACAAGAAACGGAACAGATTCTAGCAAAAGTTATATTGAAAGATGATGAACTGCCTTATGGTATTGCCTTATATGACCCCTCTTGGCATCAAGGTGTTATTGGAATTGTGGCTTCAAGAGTTAAAGAGCGTTTTAATAAGCCAACGTTTATTTTTGCAGAAGAGAATGATGATCTATTAAAGGGGTCGGGGCGATCAATCTCAGGTATTCACTTACGAGATTTATTGGATAGCATTGCGACAGAATATCCTGATATGATTTTGCAATTTGGTGGCCATGCAATGGCTGCCGGATTAACTTTAAGAAAATCTGAATTTGCTAAGTTTCAGCAAGCGTTGGATGAACGTGTCAAAGGATTGATTCATAGTATTGATCCTAAAATTATTTACACTGATGGTGCATTATCCATTGAGGATTTTACCATTAATAATGCTGCCATATTACGCACAGCAATGCCCTGGGGGCAATCTTTTCCAGAACCTGCATTTGATAATGTTTTCAATGTGGTGGACGCAAAGATTTTGCAAAATACGCATTTAAAACTTGAATTAAAACATCCTCAATCTAATTTTACACTCAATGCTATCGCATTTTTTAAAGCTAAAGATTGGCAGGAAGGTACTGATAAGGTTCGTTGTGTTTATAAATTAGATGTGAATGAGTGGCGAGGTAAAAAATCGCTACAATTATTAATCGAACACATAGAAATTGAAAGCAGATAGCCAATGGGTGCGATTTTGTGTTAAAATCCCGAGCCAATCTTTTTTGGCAAACCAATCTCTAGAGGGATCAAATATATGTTGCGCATTATTGAGCAAGCACTAACTTTCGATGACGTTTTACTCGTTCCTGATTATTCTGAAGTTTTACCTAAAGAAGTATCTTTAAAAACTCAATTGACGAAGTCAATCAGCTTAAATATCCCATTATTATCAGCTGCAATGGATACAGTAACAGAAAGCCGTTTAGCAATTGCGATGGCGCAACAAGGTGGTATCGGTATCATCCATAAAAACTTAACGATCGAAGAGCAGGCAGCTGAAGTTCGTAAAGTTAAAAAATTTGAAAATGGTATCATTTCTGATCCTGTAACAGTTACGCCAGATATGACATTGGCAGAATTACGCCATATGTTCAGCACATTTGAAATTTCAAGTGCACCAGTAATTGATGCAGGTAAAGTTGTTGGTATTATCACTAATCGTGATGTGCGTTTCCATGATAATTTATCTATCCGCATAAAAGAAGTGATGACACCCCGTGATCGCTTAATTACAGTGAAAGAACATGCTGGGCGTGAAGAAATCGTTAATTTACTACGTGAACACCGTGTAGAACGTTTAGTTATTGTGAATGATGCGAATGAATTATGTGGTTTGGTAACTGTTAAAGATATCTCTCGTTCACAATCATTACCTAACGCATGTGTCGATGCTAATGAACAATTATTAGTGGGAGCGGCTGTTGGCGCAGGTGCAGGTACAGAGGAACGCATCGATGCATTAGTAGCGGCAGGTGTTGATGTTGTAATCGTTGATACAGCACACGGTCATTCAAAAGGTGTAATTGATCGTGTTCGTTGGGTGAAAGAAACTTATCCAAATTTACAAGTTATCGCAGGTAATATTGCGACTGCTGAAGCTGCGATTGCATTGGCTGATGCTGGTGCTGATGCAGTTAAAGTAGGTATCGGCCCTGGTTCAATTTGTACAACTCGTATCGTTGCTGGTATTGGTGTTCCACAAGTAAGTGCCATTGCAAATGTTGCTGCAGCACTGAAGGATCGTGGTATTCCTGTGATCGCTGATGGCGGTATTCGCTATTCAGGCGATATGGTTAAAGCATTAGCAGCAGGTGCATCATGCATCATGGTGGGCGGCTTATTGGCAGGTACTGATGAAGCACCTGGTGATATAGAATTCTATCAAGGTCGTGCTTATAAATCATACCGTGGCATGGGGTCTTTAGGTGCAATGGGCGCAGGTTCTTCTGATCGTTATTTCCAAGAAGGTACAACTTCAGATAAATTAGTGCCAGAAGGTATTGAGGGCCGTGTTGCATATAAAGGTTCTTTGGTGCCAATCGTTCATCAATTGATGGGTGGTATTCGTGCAGGTATGGGTTACGTTGGTTGTGCAACAGTTGCAGATATGAACATTAAACCAAAATTTGTACAAATCACAAATGCAGGTATGCGTGAGTCTCACGTGCATGATGTCACAATTACTAAAGAAGCACCTAACTACTCAAGCTGATCCTATTTTTATTAACTTTTATGTCAAAGAATTATGAGTCAAGATATTAAAACCGAAGAAGTAAACGAAAGCCATTTGATTACCGAACGTCGTGAAAAATTAGCGAATATTCGAAAGGCTAAGGATGTTGCGTTCCCAAATCAGTTCCGTAAAGATACACACGCGAAGGATTTATTAAAGCGCACAGAGAATATGGATAAGGAAGCATTAACTGCTGAGAATATTCATGTGAAGATGGCTGGTCGAATCATGTCGAAGCGTTTGTTCGGTAAAGGTGGTTTCGTTGTTCTTCGTGATCAGACTGGCGATGTTCAATTATTCTTGAATACAGGGCTAATTGGTGCAGAGAAATTTGAGGAATTCACGCATTGGGATATCGGTGACATCATCGGTGTTTCAGGCTTGGTTTCTCGCTCTGATAAAGGTGAATTGACGGTTCGTGTTTCTGAAATTGATTTATTGACTAAATCATTGCGTCCATTACCAGATAAGTTCCATGGTTTAACGGACATTGAAGCACGTTATCGCCAACGCTATGTTGACTTAATTATGAATATGGAAGCACGTGAAGTATTCCGTAAGCGTACAAAGATCATGCGCACGATTCGTAATTTCTTTGACGATAAAGGTTTTGAAGAAGTTGAAACACCAATGATGCATTCAATTCCTGGTGGTGCGAATGCAAAACCTTTCATCACACATCATAATGCGTTGGATATGGAGTTCTATTTGCGTATTGCGCCAGAGCTTTATTTGAAGCGTTTAGTTGTGGGCGGTATGGAAAAAGTTTATGAAGTGAATCGTAACTTCAGAAACGAAGGTGTTTCAACTCGCCATAATCCAGAATTCACAATGGTTGAATGGTATTGGGCATATGCTGACTATAAAGATATGATGGATTTCACTGATGAGCTCATGGCAACTTTAGCAAAAGAAGTTGTGGGTTCAACAAGTGTGCCTTATCAAGGTTTGACTTTAGACTTTAGTAAGCCAGCAGTTCGTATGACGGTTCAAGAATCGATTGTTCATCATTACCCAGAAGCTAAAAACTTTGATTTAGATATACGTGAAGGTGTTGCAGCTTTGGCTGATTCCATTCACATTAAATACAAAGATTCTGATGGTTGGGGTAAAATCTTGATGGAAGTG
>NZ_MVDO01000188.1 GCF_002006755.1 Wohlfahrtiimonas larvae
CAACTCGCCATAATCCAGAATTCACAATGGTTGAATGGTATTGGGCATATGCTGACTATAAAGATATGATGGATTTCACTGATGAGCTCATGGCAACTTTAGCAAAAGAAGTTGTGGGTTCAACAAGTGTGCCTTATCAAGGTTTGACTTTAGACTTTAGTAAGCCAGCAGTTCGTATGACGGTTCAAGAATCGATTGTTCATCATTACCCAGAAGCTAAAAACTTTGATTTAGATATACGTGAAGGTGTTGCAGCTTTGGCTGATTCCATTCACATTAAATACAAAGATTCTGATGGTTGGGGTAAAATCTTGATGGAAGTGTTTGATGAAAAGGTTGAAGAGAATTTAATGCAACCAACATTCATCACAGCATACCCTTCAGAGGTTTCACCATTGGCACGTAAGAATGATGAGAACCCAATGATTACAGATCGCTTTGAGTATTTCATTGGCGGTCGTGAAGTAGGTAATGGTTATTCAGAGTTGAATGATGCTGAAGATCAATATCAGCGTTTCATGGCTCAAGTGGCTGAGAAAGATTCTGGTGATGATGAAGCAATGCACTTGGATAAAGATTTTATTACGGCGTTAGAATATGGTTTACCACCAACAGCAGGTGAGGGTATCGGGATCGACCGATTAGTGATGATTTTTGCGGATGCAGCATCTATCCGAGACGTGTTATTATTCCCACACATGCGAAATAAAGCAGAATAATTCAAGAAAAGCTTTAGTGAAAACTAAAGCTTTTTTTTTCAGGTATTGTTTATAATAGGGAAATTAGCTTAATTTTTTAAAAACTCATGCAATATAAATCTTGCTACTCGTATAGAGTAGTGAGGTTTGTGATGATATTCGGTTGCATGGGCTATAAGATTAAAATTTTTTAAAAGGGTAAATTATGGCAAATTCAGTTAAAGTCATCATTGGTGCAATGGATGAAGAGGTGAGCGCATTGGTTGCTCGCATGGCATTGGTTGTTAAAGGTATCGTGGATGGCGTAGAGATTCATCAAGGGCAGCTGGGCGGACAGAATATTGTAGTAGCAAAATCTGGCATTGGCAAAGCAAATGCAGCGTACACTGCGGCGATTTTGTTGAAAGAATTTAAGCCAACCGAAGTGATTAATATTGGTAGCGCTG
>NZ_MVDO01000189.1 GCF_002006755.1 Wohlfahrtiimonas larvae
AATAGGGAAATTAGCTTAATTTTTTAAAAACTCATGCAATATAAATCTTGCTACTCGTATAGAGTAGTGAGGTTTGTGATGATATTCGGTTGCATGGGCTATAAGATTAAAATTTTTTAAAAGGGTAAATTATGGCAAATTCAGTTAAAGTCATCATTGGTGCAATGGATGAAGAGGTGAGCGCATTGGTTGCTCGCATGGCATTGGTTGTTAAAGGTATCGTGGATGGCGTAGAGATTCATCAAGGGCAGCTGGGCGGACAGAATATTGTAGTAGCAAAATCTGGCATTGGCAAAGCAAATGCAGCGTACACTGCGGCGATTTTGTTGAAAGAATTTAAGCCAACCGAAGTGATTAATATTGGTAGCGCTGGCGGTACAAAAGTTGGGCAAACTGTTGGTGATGTTGTGGTTGCTAATAAGTTACAGTATCACGACTTTGATATTGGACCAAATACAATCACTGATTCACGCTTTATTTTTGAAAATGGTCATTCCGATTTATCTGATATTGAAGCTGTATTGAAATCTTTAAATACTCCATATCATTTAGGTCTAATTGTATCAGGGGATCAATTTGTGACTAAAGATTCTGATGCATTTAAGCGCATTCAAGATAAATTTGTGGATGCGATTGCGGTAGATATGGAAGCAACAGCGATTGCCTGTGCATGTGAACGCAATCAAACACCTTGGATTGTATTACGTTCATTGAGTGATGTAACGCATAACGAAGGCAATGATATGGATTTTGAAACATATTTAGCGAAAGCAAGCGCAAACTCTGCATTGATAGCAGAAGAGTATTTAAAGTTGGGCTAAAGATAAATAGATATAAGGTTGGCATAGCCAACCTTTTGATATAAATTGAAATTATTTATTTTTGGTTTTTGCTCTAGGCTTTGGAATTTCTTTCCAATCCAATGGAGAGAAACGTGCAAATAAAACCATCCCGGTGAACCAAATGGTTGTGCATAATAAAATCGTAGCGGATAAAGCTGGGTTTTCCACCCAAACATCTACACCAATTACTAAATACCAGCAGGATAAAAAGCTTCCCCATGCATGTGTATAACGTTTAGCTTGTAGTAAGCCTCGTAAAGGGAATAGCAGCGGAACAACTAATGTAATGAGTAATACGCCTTCAGGCATATTGATATAAAATTTTTTAAGAATAATACCAAGAATTAATGTGATCATTAATAATCCGTAACCCACCAAGGTGAGTATACGAGAAAGTGGTAAGATTGGCTGATGCATATATGTTCCATAATGAGTACAATAGAATCAATTTTACCATGTTTTCATCATAATCGGGATTGCTATGCCAGAATTACCAGAAGTTGAAATTACTAAGCAGGGCATTATGCCACATGTGATTGGTCAATCTATTGATCGGGTTGATATTCATCATCGTTCTTTGCGTTATCCTGTGAGTGATGCTTTGACATTGATGGAAGGTGGTGTGATTACTGATGTCACGCGTAGAGCGAAATATCTCATGATTCATTCGGATGGATTTTATTTGGTGATTCATTTGGGTATGTCAGGTAGCTTACGTATCAGTCAACCCGATGAGCCACGTAAAAAACACGATCATATTATCTTTGGTTTATCCAATGGATTGGAATTACGTTATCATGATCCTCGCCGTTTTGGTTTTGTGCAAATTTACCATGGCGATGAAGTGCCTGCGTATATTACAAAACTAGCACCAGAACCATTGAGCTCAGATTTTAATGATGCTTATTTTAAAAAAATCATCCAAAATAAAAAGCAGCCTATTAAAGCTTTTATTATGGATCAAAAGTTTGTAGTGGGTGTTGGTAATATCTATGCTAATGAAGCATTGTTTATGAGTAGGATTCATCCAGAAAAACCAGCGCAAGATCTTAAGCCTAAAGAGCAAAAATTATTGGTTGAAGCTATTAAAACTGTTTTAAGTAGAGCAATAGGTGAAGGTGGTACGACATTAAAAGATTTTGTGCAACCAGATGGTACTCATGGATATTTTGCGCATTCTTTATCCGTTTATGGTCGAGATAAAACACCATGTATTCATTGTGGTGTGGAGATTCAAAAAATTGTAATAGCTCAGAGATCTACATACTTTTGCCCCGTATGCCAAAGTTCAAAGTCAATAAAAATAACTAAATAAAAGCATTTCAGTATTTTATTTTTAAATTGATTAATAATCTCAGTTTGTTATCCTAATTACCCTTTGTAAAGTTTGTCAATCTTAATGTTAGAAAAAGTTAATAATTTTATTAATGAGATCTAAATTAAATATAGTATTGTATGTGGTTGTACAATACATTGAATTTACATTGTTATATGAGGCATTTCGATTGGCGCCCCGATCATATTGAAAGGAGAACCAATGTCAGAGGCAACACAAACAGATCTTCAGCCAATGGAGCTGAATGATATTACAATTATTTCGGATGACCAATTTAAAAAGGCTATCACTGCTGCGTCTTTAGGTAATGCAATTGAGTGGTTTGATTTTGGTGTTTATGGATTTTTAGCCTATGTTTTAGGTAAGGTTTTTTTTCCAGAAGCATCACCAAGTGTGCAACTGGTTGCATCATTAGCAACTTTTTCTGTTCCATTTTTAGTTCGTCCTTTGGGTGGAATATTTTTTGGCATATTGGGTGATAAATTTGGACGCCAAAAGGTCTTGGCAGTCACAATTATTATTATGTCGGTGAGTACTTTTTCTATAGGTTTAATCCCATCTTATGCCACTATTGGTATATGGGCACCTATATTATTGTTGATTGCAAAATTAGCTCAGGGTTTTTCTGTAGGGGGAGAATATACTGGTGCCGCAATTTTTGTTGCAGAGTATGCACCTGATAGAAAAAGAGGATTTTTAGGCAGCTGGCTTGATTTTGGATCAATTGCAGGGTTTGTTTTAGGTGCTGGTGTTGTTGTGTCAATCACAATGCTATTAGGACAAGAACGATTTGAAGAATGGGGTTGGAGAATACCATTTTTTATTGCAGGACCATTAGGTATTCTAGGTATGTATTTAAGAAGTGCTTTAGATGAAACACCAACTTTTCAGAAGCATTCTGAGAGCGTGGAAAATGGATCGGTTAAAAAGCAAAGCTTAATGGAGGTGATTCAAGAGAATGGTCGTGGCATCTTAATTTGTATTGGTTTGGTGATCACTACAAATGTCACTTACTATATGTTATTAACCTATATGCCTAGTTATTTATCTCATAATCTGAAATATAGTGCTGATCATGGTGTGTTGATTATTATTGCCATCATGTTAGGTATTTTATTGATTCAACCTGTTATAGGTTTATTGAGTGATCGTTTTGGTCGTAAGATCTTTGTAAGAGCCGGTAGCTTGGGGTTATTTATTTTCTCAATTCCTGCATTTTATCTGATTAATACAGGCAGTGTCGTATTTATATTTTTTGGATTGATGTTCTTAGCGACAATGTTGAGCTTTTTTACGGGGGTAATGGCATCAATTTTACCTGCGTTGTTCCCAACTCATGTGCGCTATAGTGCAATGGCGATAGCATTTAATATTTCTGTATTAGTTGCAGGTTTTACACCGACAGCCGCAGCTTGGTTAGTAGAGGCAACAAGTAATTTATATATGCCTGCTTATTATTTAATGATTATCGCAGTTATTGGTTTTTTAACAGTTAATCATATGAAGGAAACGGCTAATAGACCTTTGCGAGGCGAAACACCTGTTGCATCAGACAGAGCAGAAGCTAAAGAGATTTTACAAGCGCATTATGATCGAATAGAGGCTAGGATAGAAAGTATTGATGAGGAGATTGAGCGTCTTCAAAAACGACGAGGGCAATTGATCCAACAACATCCTGAAATTAATGATTAATATAAAAAACTGTGTCTTAGGACACAGTTTTTTTATTGATTATGTTATTTTAAATTGATTTAGTTGTAACTGTTTTACATTGAATATTTCTTTTAGGTGCTTTTAAAAGGTTTCTAAATGTTGCTGTATCACCTTTCGTCCAAAGTTCATAAATGCCACCTTGATATTTAGCACCACTTGCTGAAATAATATTGGCCAATAATATTGGATTTTCGTCATTAATAGACATTAGTGCAATGCTGTTATCTTCATGATTTAAGAAAGTCGCTGTAATTTGGTCCGTCCCGCATTGATAAGATTCTGTTGCGGTTGTAGTGTAACCTTCTAGTCCTGTTGTTTGAGTTGCGCAAGCGCTTAATCCAAAAATAACTGCAGAAATACTCATAGTTTTGATGATACGATTCATAAAATCTCTCCTAAATTTTTGTATTGTAATTCTATAAAGTATGTATCAGTGTATACCGTATATATCAATAGAAAAACTCGCTATGGGGTTAGCGAGTTTTTAATTATAGTATATTATGATGGATCAATTATTCAGAACGAGCTCTACGTGAAAAACTTTTTTGTGGTCTTTCGCTACGTGGGCGATCAGATCTTGGTTTATCTGAACGAGCAGGGCGTTCTGAGCGTTCCGCTCTTGGTTTATCCGAGCGAGCAGTTCTATCTGCTCTTTCTGATCTCTCAGAGCGTTCAAATCTTGGTTTGTCTGATTTACGTTCAGCTGTGAAGCGTTGTTTTTCTGAGCTGCGGGAGTCACGAGTATCACTTTTGGGTTTGTCAAAGAAGTCAGCAGATGATTTACGTTCACTTCTTGGCTTTTCTGATCTTGCATCACGATCACCACGGCCACCACCACTACGCTCAAAACGACGACCACCACCTGATGATCTACCGCCACCATTGCCATTACGGCCGCGACCACGTCCACCTTTTTTGTTTCTGTTTTCTCTGAAATCATTAGGATCTAAAGTTGGCTCTAAACCTTCAACTGTTAATACTTCAATTTTTGCAGAAGTATAATCAGAAATATCACGTAAACGGCGATGATCACGAACATTCACTAAACTGATAGCGTCACCTGTACGACCAGCACGACCTGTACGGCCGATGCGGTGAACATAATCTTCAGCTTTCATTGGTAAGCCGATATTAATAACGTGAGTGATTGAAGCAATATCGATACCGCGTGCTGCAACGTCAGTTGCAACTAAAATCTTAGTACGGCCTTTACGCAATGATTCTAAGCGACGATTACGTACTTTCTGTGGAATCCCGCCATGTAAGTATGTCACAGAATAATCATCATCTTCTAACATATCTGCAATTTCTTCACTTTCAATTTGAGTTGATGTGAAGACAACAGCTTGATCTACATTAGGTTGATTTAACCAATGGATCAATAGCTCTCTTTGATGGTTTTTATCATCCGCAAAGTTAACTTGCTGAGTGATATTTGTATTTAATACATTTTGAGAAGATAATTCGATGCGTTCTGGGTTTTCCATCATTTCTTCGGCTAAACGCATAATGTTTTTTGGAAATGTCGCAGAGAACATTAAGTTTTGCTGGCAGTTTTTGCAAGCTTTATGAATCATTTCTAAATCTTCAGCAAAACCAAGATCTAACATGCGATCCGCTTCATCTGCCACAAAAAATTGTACTTCTGATAAATCTACAACTTTTTGTTTATATAAGTCTAATAGACGACCTGGTGTTGCAACTAGTACAGTTACATTTTCCAACTCACGAATTTGTTGGCCATAAGGCATACCACCAACAACTGTAGAGATGCGGATACCTCTTGCGTTGCCTTTTAAGCGAATTGCTTCTTTGGCAACTTGTTGTGCTAATTCACGTGTAGGGCACAATACTAAAGCTTTTGGTTTAATATTGTCTTTACCACGACGCTCACCTTTACGAGAAGATGTTTTCTCAAAAGGAATATCTAAAAGTATATTTAATACAGGCAATAAAAATGCTGCTGTTTTGCCGCTACCTGTTTGACTGCTTACCATTAAGTCATCGCCATTTAATGCAATGGGTAAAACTTTTTCTTGTACAGGTGTAGGGGATTGATAACCCATTTCACTTAAAGCATTTAATAAAATTGGGTTTAGATCTAAGTCTGAAAAAAGCATAAATAATATATCTACCTCAAATCCAATTGAGGCACCTTAAAAAGTAATAAAGGAATGTGTTCATGGAATACTACGTGGCGGCGTTCAGCGCGCGAGAGTGAGGCAAATATAGAATAATATGCAGTAGACCCTAGAATTCGATGAAGCTTGTGGATTATACAGAATTTTTCAAAATATGATAGTCAGGGATGAAATTAATTGAAAATATCGATGGTGTTACCCAATTGATTGATTTATGGTTTGCTATCATGATTATTTAAAAAATAAATGATAGTGATAAAAAACTATCAATTATTAATTGACTACATTTTTTAAATATGTACTAAGATCTTATGGTGAATGGATAGGTAAAAACAATATAAGTATTTAATAATTTTATAAATTTCGTCAGGATTAATTATGATTTTAAAAAATAATTTTGGTATTACGAATGAAGATTTGGATGTTTTGTTGGATATAAATTGCTTCAGTATTGAAAATATTAGATATTAATCAATTTGTCATCGATAGTAGTTATAATGATCGTTTATTAGAAGTGACAGGAATTTCTAAAAAATTATTACAGCGTTTAATGAGTTAATATAGTAGCTCAATGTTAATGGCCAGTTCATAATAATGGACTGGCTTTTTTTAATGGTTGTTTTAAATGAATGTGGCATTATATATCATATAAATTAATTGTTTTTATGGGGTATATAGATAATATGAAAAAAATATCCATGTATCAATCAATGATTCATAGAAATTGAGATAATATTAATGAGCCATCAATTTTATAAAGCTTGGTTGAGTAGCTTTAGATTACAAACTCTACCATTAGCTGTTGCTACTATTTTAATTGCTAATGCACTAGCTTATTGGCATGGGAAGTTTAGCTTTCAAATTTTTGGATTAACATTATTGACGGCTATTCTTTTGCAAATAACCTCTAACTTAGCCAATGATTATGGTGATTTTTCTAAACAGACAGATACCTTAGACCGTATTGGTCCATTGCGAGGTATTCATCAAGGAATAATTACATTAGGGCAGTTAAGAGTTGTACTATGCCTGACTATTTGTATTTCGGTATTATCTGGTTTGTGGTTGTTAGTGATATCTACACAGAGTATTGAACAGTTGTATTTTTTTATTGCTTTAGGTGCATTATCTATTATTGCAGCAGTAACTTATACAGTTGGTAAAAAACCTTATGGATATATAGGCTTAGGTGATTTATCTGTCTTAATATTTTTTGGGTTTGTGGGTATTATGGGGAGTTATTACTTACAAACTAATGAGTTCGGTGTATGGTTGATTTTACCTGCGATTTTTAGCGGTTTTTTATCTATGGGTGTTCTAAATATTAATAATATGCGTGATTATGATCAAGATGATAAGGCAGGCAAGAGAACACTAGTTGTGATCATGGGGTTATCATGGGCAAAATCATATCAAATCAGCTTGCTTTTAACCTCATTAGGTGTTTTGATGATTTTTGTGGTGAGTTATTTGCCTTTAACATCTTTATGGATTTTTATTATATTAGTTCCATTATATTTGCGCCAAGTTTATGAGTTAAGCATTGATAATAGACAGATTGGCGATTTATTGATTCCCATGGTGAGGCTTAATTTATCTACGGCATTATTATTGAGTTTAGCGATTATTTTTAGTGTGCCGTAGTGGATCAGTTATCTAGTTTTAAATGCTATACTCAAGACCGTCATCATTGATTAAGGAGTTAGTTAAAATGGTAAGAAAAGCGTTTACAGCCCCAAATGTTTCATCTTCTGGTCCATATTCTCATGCGATTGATGCAGGTGACTTTTATTATTTTTCAGGGCAAACTGCAAAAAATGCAGTGCAAGTGACAGAAGATAATCGCGAGATTGCAGCACAAACTGAAAAATGTTTTGAGAATATTCAGTATGTAATGAATGAAGTAGGCGTTACGATGGACGATGTAGTTAAAGTTAACGTTTATTTAACAGGCATGAAATATTTTGCTGAAATGAATGCTGTATATGAAACAAAATTTGCTAAACCATTTCCTGCGCGTACTTGTGTTGCTGTGTATGAATTACCATTGGGTGCGGATGTTGAAATTGAAGTAATTGTTAAAAAACCTTAGTTTTTAACATCTAATTTTTATATTTATGAATACTGAAAAGCGCTCCTTGGAGCGCTTTTTGTTTATAAGCCAATACCAACCAAATGTAGTAGATAAAGCATGCATGGAATCGTCACCAAGGAGGCCATCACAGAAATTAATGTCATTGCAATACTGAAATTGACATCAGCGTTATAGCGTTGGAATAATACTGATGCTAACGTAAATGTAGGCATTGTAGCTTGAACTAAAATAACTTTAGTCACTAATGAGTCTATGGGTAATGAGATGACAATTAAAAAGGCAATTAATGGAAAAATAATTATTTTAAAAAATATTCCCAAAGTTACTTTTTTTAAATCGATTTTATTAATGACTTTCCATAAATCAGGAATCAATAAGCCGATATAGATCATACCTAATGGGCTTGCGATGGCTGCCAATGATTTTGTGAGTTGCTTTAAGATTTCATGCGCTTCAAATTGCATGGCACCTAAAGTTAAAGCGACTACAATTGCCATTAAGGGAATGTTGATCATGGCTGCAAGGTTGCGTAATCGGAAACCTCGTTCACGTTGTAATAGGAATACGCAAACAGTCCAAATTACAAAATCTAAACCTGCATCAAAGATAGCTGCTAATAAAGCGCCTTGTGCACCCAATAAAACATAACAAAGGGGAATACCAATAAATGCAGTATTGCCCAATGTTGCCGTGATGGCGAGTTCACTAGCTTTTTTATCTTCTGTTTTGAATTTTTTGAGGGCAATATAACGCACAATAACAATGCCTAAAGTATTTAAAAAGACAGATAAGGCAAACATTGTGAGGATTTGTTTCATCATTGCAGAATCGAGATGTGAATTAAACACGCTCGATAAAACAATAGAAGGTAATCCGATATTAACGATTAATGCGACAACTAAGCGCTGAGATTCGATGGTTAAGCCATAAGCACGGCGCAATAATACGCCGACGATCATCATGGCGCCCATGACGGAAACAGAAGTTAAAGTAGTAAAGAAAATCATTGGACAGCCCAGAAACTATTCTAATTATATTGCGTACTATAGCATTAGTTATGCTGATAAGTTGCTGCCCGACTAACTATATTTTTCTACGATTTTTAATGCGGAATTAGTTTTTCTTTTTAAGGAATTTTAAAGCAGGTATGGCGATTAAAACACCACCAAAACCAATCAAAAACATACTGATCGCATTCATGATGATTTCTTTTTGGTTATTAGCAGAGATTGCTAATGCTGCTTCTTGTGCATTGGTTGCTTGCTGGGCGATTGCTGTATTGTCAGCACCGCCATTCATCATACTCAACACAACGCCAATCACTAATAAAACTCCACCAACGATTAATAAAATTTGTTCCTTTTTCATAGTCTACCTTATTTAAATATTTAGAGTTGATGATCGATGAAGAATTGTAGATCAAAGCTTATATTTTTAATAGGCGTTTTTATAACGTATTATTAAATCTTGAATGGTATTGTTGATTATAGTTCGAGGTTTTATGAAGAATAAAATAGAGGATTTTTTTTGGTATATAAATACATTTGTTATTTTGACATTATTGGTTGTATCTATATTAAGTGTGTTGTTAGGTATTTTTATAGCTAGTACTGTTGATGCAAAATATATGACAGCATTAATTGGGGGATTTGCAGGTGTTTTAGCTTTTGTTGGTGTGGTATATAGTAAAGCAAAAGAGTTTAAGATTAAAGAATTTGAGATTAATCAAAAGATATCAGAAAACGTAGAAAAAGCAGATCTTCGAGAGAAGGAGCTGCTTTGTAATAATATTAAAGAGATGTATATGAATATGTTTATTTTTCAAAAGCAGTTAGAGGAATATTTATTTCATCTATCTAAATATCAAATCAATCATATAGATTATATGTATATGAAAGATAATATTGAGAAATACACTAAAGGTATAGTTGAAAATAAGTTTAAGGAATTGGATGATATTTACTCTGGCATTAAAATGTTACATAAAGAAATAGATAAGACTTCTGCTTCTATGAGTTATTTGCATAATATAGAAGAGATTTTAGATTCTGAAATGTATGTAGCAACTATGGAACTCTATGAGAAATATATGATGAAAGTGGCGAAAGCCATGTGTCCATATACAATGATTCATCAAAAGGAATCAATCCCCTCAGAGGCTATTTATGAAAAAGCATTAGTATTACAGAAAAAATTACACGAGGATTGTTATGCTGAGTATTATAAAATTGTTGATAATATAAATAGTTGTTTGCAATCTTTAAAGCAATAATAAATATAAAAAAGCCCTGAAAATCAGGGCTTTTGTTATTCAGTGATTACAAAATAATGAATTATTTTTTGTAAACAGGGAACTTACGGCACAATGCAGTTACGTTGTCAGCAACGCGTGCAGCCAATGCTTCATCATCCAAGTTTTCCATGATGTCACACATCCAGTTAGCCAACAATTCAGATTCGCCTTCTTTAAAACCACGAGTTGTGATTGCAGGTGTACCAACGCGGATACCTGAAGTTACGAATGGAGATTGTGGATCATTAGGTACAGTATTTTTGTTCACTGTAATGTTTGCTTTGCCTAATGCAGCATCCGCAGCTTTACCAGTAATGCCATGTTTAACTAAGCTTACCAAGAACAAGTGATCTTCTGTACCGTTAGAAACGATGTCAAAACCACGTGATTGGAATACTTTAACCATTGCTTTAGCATTCTTTAAGACTTGTGTTTGGTATTCAACAAACTCAGGTTGCATTGCTTCTAAAAGTGCCACAGCTTTAGCTGCGATCACGTGCATCAAAGGACCGCCTTGAATGCCAGGGAAGATTGCTGAGTTCAATTTTTTCTCTAAATCAGGATTTGATTTAGCTAAAATGATACCGCCACGTGGGCCACGCAATGTTTTGTGTGTTGTTGTTGTTACAACATCAGCATATTCCATTGGGTTAGGATATAAACCAGCAGCAACTAAACCTGCAACGTGAGCCATATCTACGAATAAATATGCGCCTACTTTGTCAGCAATTTCGCGGAAACGTTTGAAATCCAACAATTGAGAGTAAGCAGAGAAACCTGCAACGATCATTTTTGGCTTGTGTTCAATTGCTAATTTTTCAACTTCATCATAATCAATTAAGCCATCTTCATTCACACCGTATTGAACAGCTTTATATGTACGGCCAGAGAAGTTTACTTTAGCACCATGAGTCAAGTGACCACCGTGATCCAAGCTCATACCTAAAACTGTATCACCTGGTTCAACCAATGCTAAATAAACAGCACCATTCGCTTGTGAGCCTGAGTGAGGTTGTACGTTTGCATAATCAGCACCAAATAATTTTTTAGCACGTTCGATGGCTAAGCTTTCTGCGATATCAACAAATTCACAGCCACCGTAGTAGCGTTTATTTGGATAGCCTTCAGCATATTTGTTAGTTAAGACAGAACCTTGTAATTCCATTACTAATGGAGAACAATAGTTTTCAGAAGCGATCAATTCAACGTGATCTTCTTGACGTTCCGCCTCTTTTTTTACGGCTTCAAAGAGTTCAGGATCAAATGAGTGTAACGCGAGATTTTCAAACATGATGATTTTCCTATAGAATAACCCAAGCAAAGGCGATAGATATTGTAGAGTGTAAAGAGTTTTCATTCAACAACTCTACTGATATTTAAAGTAATTAGATTATTTTACCCAATAAGAGGAAGGCGTGATTATGACGATGAATAATAAAGATCATATGCGTTTTAATATGATAGAGCAGCAAATTCGTCCATGGAATGTATTGAATCAAAAAGTATTGAACGCATTTGATGTTATCAATCGTGATGATTTTGTATCAGAAGAACACAAAACATTGGCTTTTTCAGAGCTAAGATTACCATTAAGTGGTAAAGACTTGATGCTAACGCCAGCGATGGAAGGCAGAATTTTGCAGGAAATTGAGATTGAGCCAACGGATAATGTTTTAGTTGTGGGTTCGGGCAGTGGATTTTTAGCGGCATTGGCTGCTCATTTGGGTGAAAAAGTGACAGCGATCGATATCAATCCTGCTTACACTGTAATGGCACAAAAGAATATCGATCAATTAAATATCAGCAACGTGACATTTGTAACGGCAGATGTGAAAGATTTTGCGGTAGAAAAAAATAGTTATGATGCAATCATCATGACCGGCTCAGTTTTAGAAGTGCCACAAAAATTGCTAGATGCTTTAACTGTTGGTGGTCGTCTATTTTCCTTTATTGGTCAACAGGATCAAACGGTCACAAGTGGTACATTGTTTAAAAATGAATTGAATGAAATTCGTGAGTTATCACGTTTTGAAATTGAATTAGAGCGTTTGCATGGCTTTGAAGACAAACCACAATTTGTATTTTAAATGAACGATTACACAAATCCCATTCTGTTTTGTAGCAGAATGGGATTTCTATTTTTAAAAATAATGAACTATGACGCAATTTATGCAACAGAATTTTGAAGTTCGCCCGATGGCGGAGTTTGCTGAAGAAGCTTATCTAAACTATTCCATGTATGTGATTATGGATCGCGCATTGCCACATGTTGGTGATGGTTTAAAACCTGTGCAGCGTCGCATTATTTATGCGATGAGTGAATTGGGTTTATCATCCATATCTAAGCATAAAAAATCCGCTAGAACCGTGGGTGATGTGATAGGTAAATACCATCCGCATGGCGATAGCGCATGTTATGAAGCTTTGGTTTTGATGGCTCAGCCTTTCTCTTATCGTTATCCATTAGTGGATGGGCAAGGGAACTTTGGTTCGTTAGATAATCCAAAATCGTTCGCGGCGATGCGTTATACAGAATCTAAGTTATCGAAATACGCTGATGTTTTATTGAAAGAAACCAATGAAGCAACTGTGGATTGGCAACCTAATTTTGATGGATCATTAGAAGAACCGATTCGTTTACCTGCAAGATTACCGAACATTCTCTTAAATGGTGGTACAGGGATTGCTGTTGGTATGGCGACGGATATTCCACCGCACAACTTGACAGAAATTGCGAATGCAACATGTGCATTGATCGATCAGCCTAATTTAACATTAGAAGCATTGATGCAATATGTACCTGCACCAGATTTCCCAACAGGCGGTGAAATCGTTAATACGAAAGAAGAGTTGGTGAAGCTTTATACACAAGGCACAGGTTCGATTCGTTTACGTGCGAAATATTTCATTGAAAATGGCAATATTGTGATCACCGAATTGCCGTATCAAATCTCAGGCGAAAAAATTCAGATTGATATCGCAAATCAGATTCAATCAAAGAAATTGCCAATGATTGATGATATTCGTGATGAATCAGATTATGAAAACCCTGTGCGCATCGTGTTGATTCCTAAATCTAATCGTGTAGAGCATGATCGTGTGATGGATCACTTATTCGCAACGACAGATTTAGAAAAATCTGTGCGTGTGAATTTGAATATGATCGGTTTGGATAATCGCCCACAAGTTAAAAACTTGCATCAAATTCTTACAGAATGGATTCAGTTCAGAACAGAAACTGTGACACGCCGTTTAACCCATCAATTGAGTAAAGTAGAAGCGCGCTTACATATTTTAGAAGCGTTGATGGTAGCTTATTTGAATTTGGATGAAGTGATTCGCATCATCCGTTTTGAAGATGAGCCAAAAGAACTGTTAATGAGCACATTCAAGCTCACAGAAATTCAAGCCAATGCGATTTTAGAAACTAAATTGCGCCATTTAGCAAAATTGGAAGAGATGAAACTTCAAGCGGAAGAAGATGAGTTACAGAAAAAACGTGATGAATTGCTTCAGCTATTAAATGAACCTGCTAAATTAAAAGCTTTGATCAAAAAAGAGATCAAAGAAGATCAAAAAACACATGGCGATGTGAGAAGAACTAAAGTTGTTGAACGTGCGCAAGCAGAAGCAATCGATGAAATTGAATTGGTATCCAATGAGCCCATTACAGTTGTATTGTCCAAAATGGGTTGGGTGCGTGCGGCTAAAGGTCATGAAATTGATCCAACACAGTTGAATTATCGAACAGGTGATGAATATTTAAGTTCAGTTTTAGGACGCAATAATCAGCAAACGGTATTTTTTGACAATGATGGTCGAGCTTATAGCTTAGCTGCGCATACATTGCCATCCGCAAGAACAATGGGGGAGGCGTTAAGTAGCCGATTCACATTATCAGCATCTACAGTTGTTAATTATATTTTGTGTGATCAAGATGACAGCCAGTACTTATTAGCTGCCAATAATGGTTATGGATTTATCATCACTTATCGAGAATTATTGAGTCGTCAAAAGGCGGGTAAAGCTATTGTCAATTTGGGTGATGCAAAAATGTTTGAACCACAGAAAGTTGATTTAGAGCATAAGCCGTATTTGGTAGCTTATACAGAAAAAGGCCGTTTATTAGTGACAGAATTATCTGCGTTACCTGAATTGGCGAAAGGTAAAGGTAATCAGATCATTGGTATTCCTGGTGCGGCATTTAAAAAAGAAGAAGATGCGTTAGTCGGTTTATATATGATCGGTGCCGAAGACATTATTCATCTCTATTTTGGTCGTTCTAAAATCACATTAAAACCTAATGATTGGCAGCAATTTATAGATGAACGCGGTAAACGTGGGAAGGAAGTAAAAAAAGGCACGAAAATCACGAAATTAGAGATTGCAGTGAACAATTAAATTGCTATAATACAGCGCTTACGTTTTTGGCTGGTCGCGGTTGAAAACATTTTTATAACTAGAAATTTTATTTGGAGTAACAAATGAGTGAATTCGTATTTAAGGGTACTCTTCGTACAGATTTAGGGAAAGGAGCGAGCCGCCGCCTACGTCGTGAAGGTGTTATCCCTGCAGTAGTTTATGGTGCTGACAAAGATGCAGTAAGCATCACTTTGAACCACAACGCAGTATTGGCTCAATTCCGTCATGAAGAAGTTTATTCAAGCATCGTAACTGTTGAAATTGATGGTAAAGCTGAAAGCGCAATTTTGCGTGATGTTCAACGTCATCCTTTCAAACCTTTGATCACTCACTTGGACTTCTTACGTGTTAAAGCTGGTGAAAAATTGAAATCTGCTGTACCAGTGGTATTGTTGAATGCTGAAACTGCTGTAGGCGTAAAAGCTGGTGGTATCTTGACACACGCTTTAACAGCAATCGAAGTTGAATGTTTACCAAAAGATTTACCAAATGCAATCGAAGTTGATATCGCTGCATTAGAAATTGGCGCACATATTACAGTTGCTGATATCAAAGCACCTAAAGGTGTTGAAATCTTGACTCATGCTGAAGATCAAGTTGCAGGTATTGTTGCACCACGTGTTGCAGAAGAAGTAGAAGGCGAAGCTGAAGCAGCTGAGGCTACTGAAGAAGCGTAATTGTCTATGACGGCGCTAAAATTAATTGTCGGGCTAGGTAATCCTGGTCCCGAATATATCGAAACCCGCCACAATGCGGGTTTTTGGTTTATAGATGAGATCGCAAATTCACCATTGGCTTATCAAAGTAAATTTAAAGGCCAAGTGGGAGAATTGATTCAAGATGGTCGTAAAGTTTATCTGTTAAAGCCTGAAACATACATGAATAAAAGTGGTGAGTCTGTTTTAGCCTTGGCACACTTTTATAAAATTTTACCTGAAGAAATTTTAGTGATTCATGATGAATTAGATATGCCGCCCGGTGCTATTAAGTTAAAGCAAGGTGGTGGACATGGTGGGCATAATGGTTTAAAAAGCATTGCATCTTGTTTAGGCTCCAATAATTTTAATCGTTTAAGAATTGGTATTGGCCATCCAGGGGATGCCAAGTTAGTTGCCAATTATGTGCTCAAGAAAGCATCGGGTGCAGATCAAAAATTAATGGATGATGCTATTTGGGATGCAAGACGATATCTTTCTTCAATGATTGCGGGTGATTTTGAACCAGTCATGAATGAATTACATCGCAAGAAGTAACTTTAAAGGAATAATTTATGGCAATTCAATGTGGTATTGTAGGTCTTCCAAATGTTGGTAAATCAACACTTTTCAATGCATTGACGAATGCAGGCATTGATGCTGCAAACTATCCATTCTGTACGATTGAGCCCAATGTTGGTCGTGTGAATGTACCTGATCAGCGTATTCAACCCTTAGTTGATATTGTGAAGCCAGAAAGAGTACAACAAACATTTGTGGACTTTGTGGACATTGCGGGTTTAGTTAAAGGTGCATCACAAGGTGAAGGTTTGGGGAATCAGTTTTTAGCGAATATTCGTGAAACAGATGCAATTGCACATGTTGTCCGTTGTTTTGAAAATGATGACATCATTCATGTATCAGGTAAAATTGATCCAATTGATGATATTGAAGTGATCAATACTGAATTGGCATTGGCTGACTTAGCATCGGCTGAAAAATTTCTACATCGTGTAGAAAAAGTTGCTAAAAGTGGCAACAAAGAAGCGCAAGCACAAGTGGCTGTATTGAAAAAAATCATTCCTGTATTGGATGAAGGTAAAAGTGTTCGTTCAGTAAAATTGGATGATGAAGAGAAATTATTGGTGCGTGATCTTCAGTTTTTAACAATTAAACCTGTGATGTATATTGCAAACGTGAATGAAGATGGCTTTGATAATAACCCATTGTTAGCACGTGTTGAAGAATATGCAGCGGCAGAAGGTTCATTTGTTGTCCCCATTTGTGCGGCGATTGAATCAGAAATTGCTGAGTTAGATGATGAAGATAAAGCTGATTTCTTATCTGAAATGGGCTTTGAAGAGCCAGGCTTGAATCGTGTGATTCGTGCAGGTTATTCTTTATTAAATCTAGAAACATACTTCACAGCAGGTGTTAAAGAAGTACGTGCTTGGACCATCAAAAAAGGTTCAACAGCACCACAAGCAGCAGGCGTTATTCACACTGACTTTGAAAAAGGTTTCATTCGTGCAGAAGTGATTGCATATGATGATTATGTTGCATTGAAAGGTGAAGCTGGTGCAAAAGAAAAAGGCAAAATGCGTTTGGAAGGTAAAGAATACATTGTTCAAGATGGCGATGTGATGCACTTTAGATTTAACGTATAACTTTTTTTGAAAATAGACTTTGATTTCTCCCAAAGGGAGATCAGATGAATATTTTTTAGTGTTGAACAAAAATCCTGCTGAGTTATATTCAGCAGGATTTTTTGTATAGTTGGGATTATTTCTGATGTCGTTTCTTTAATACTTCTAAAACTTCTGCCCAAGATAAATTTTGATTGTGCAATAATACAGTTGTGTGATAGAGAAGATCGGCAGTTTCATTTAAAATCTCTTCTTTATCTTCAGCCATTGCAGCTAATGCAACTTCAACACCTTCTTCACCTACTTTCTGAGCAATGCGTTTTTTACCAACTGCGTATAAAGATGCTGTGTATGAGGTTTCAGGATCACCAGATTTACGATCTTCTAACATCTCTTCTAAATGGCTGAAGAAAACCCATGGTAGATCTGATGAAATACGGCTAAAACAGCTTTTTGTACCTAAATGGCAGGTATTGCCTTCAGGTATTACTGTGATCAGTAATGTATCTAAGTCACAATCTAAAGCATAATCTATCGCTTTTAAATAATTACCAGATGTTTCACCTTTGGTCCATAAACGTTGCTTTGTGCGTGAATAGAACGTAACAACATTATCATTCAATGTTTTTTGCAATGCTTCAGGTGTCATTACGCCATACATTAAAACTTCTGATGTAATATAGTTTTGGATAATGACAGGTAATTGCCCAGAAACTTTATCCCAATCAACATGATCTATTAATTTAGAGAGTTCTCCGCTAGGCATTGAGCACCTCAATTTGATTATTTTGTAAGAAGGTTTTTAACTCGCCAATATGTACTAATTGTTTATGGAAAGCGGAAGCACCTAATGTGCCTTGAGCATGACCAATAGTGTATGCTTCTAAGAAATGTTCCGCTTTACCTGCACCACCAGAAGCGATGATTGGTAAATTTGTAATGCTGGACATTCTTTGTAATTGTGCCAGGTCATAGCCTTGACGTACACCATCTTGGTTCATCATGTTAAGCACAATTTCGCTTGCACCGCGTTTTTCCACTTCAATAATCCAATCTTCTGTGCGCCATTGTGTGGCTTTAGTTTTATCAGGATCACCCGTTAAAGCATAGACAAAGTAATCATTTTTCGCTTCATCAAAATATGAATCAATGCCTACAACAATTTTTTCTTTACCGAACTTTGAGGCTAACTGATTAATTAAATCAGGATTAGCTAAAGCAGGGGAGTTGATTGAAATTTTCTGTGCGCCATTGGCAAATACAACTTCAGCATCCTCAATGGATTTAATACCACCAGCAACACAAAGCGGTACATCAATCACATCAGCAACGCTACGAATCCATGATTTATCCACCAAAGCATCTCTTGTGGATGCTGCGATGTCATAAATCACAATTTCATCTGCACCTTCTTCATTGTACCGTTTGGCCAATTCAACGATGTCGCCCATAATTTCATGATCTTTAAATTGTATTCCTTTGACCACAACGCCATCTTTTACATCTAAGCACGCAACTATTTTTGCAAGCATGCGATTGCCTCCTTCGTGGTGAATTTATTTTCTAATAAAGCTCTCCCAACAATCACACCATAAACATTTGCTTGATTTAATTCTTCTAAATCTTCTAAGCCACCGATGCCACCAGAAGCTTGGAAATTGATTTTTGGGTATTTTTGGACGAGCTCTTGATACAATTGGACATTGGAGCCTTGTAGCATACCATCCCTAGAAATATCTGTGCACAGAACATGTTCTAAGCCTACTTCTTGGAAGTTTTCGATGACGCTTTCTAATGTTTGATCTGTTGTTTCTAGCCACCCACTGATGGCAATTAATTTTTGATCTTTTTCAATGCGTGTATCAAGTGCCAATACGAAACTATCAGCCCCAAACTCATCAAACCAAGATTTTACTTCTTCAGGATTTTGAACGGCGGTAGAGCCAACAACAACACGTTCAACACCAATGTCTAATAATTTTTGGACATCTTCAATGGTACGTACGCCGCCACCTACTTGAATAGGAGCTTTGACGCCTTCTACGATATGTTTAATGGTGAATAATTGGCGCTGTGCGGGATCTTTCGCGCCATCTAAATCCACGAGATGAAGATATTTAGCACCTTGTGCAACATATTCTTCAAATTGTTCAATGGGAGATGCTGTGAATTTTGTTTGTTTATCGTAATCACCTTGTTGCAATCTTACAATTTGACCATTCATTAAATCTAACGCAGGAATTATTATCATAGTAGCCCTTTAGAACTCGGTAACTCAGTACCTTCAACTTTAACCGCTTGGCGAAGTGTTCTGCCAAACACCTTGAATAGAGATTCAATTTTGTGATGGGTATTTTTACCTTTCACTTTTAAATGTAACGTACAACGTAAGGAATAAACTAAAGACTTAAAGAAATGTTCTACCATTTCTGTACTAAAAGTTCCAATCAAATCACGTTTAAATTTTGCATCAAACTCTAAATGAGGTCGCCCAGAGAGATCTAAAGTACAAGAAGCTTTGCATTCATCCATAGGTAAAACAAAGCCAAAACGTGCAATACCACGTTTATCACCAAGGGCTGTACGGAGTGCCTCACCTAAGGCGATAGCCGTATCTTCCACTGTATGATGATCATCAATTTCAATATCACCTTTGACATCTACAATCATTCTAAATCCGCCATGAGTGGCGATTTGATCCAACATATGGTCAAAAAATGGCAGCCCAGTATTGATTGTATTCCCGCCTGTTTCATCCAAAAAGACTGAAACTTTAATATCTGTTTCTTTAGTGATGCGCTCAATATAACCTGTACGAGGTTCATATTTTATGGCTTGTTTTACTGGCACTAATTTTTCTACGATTAATGGCCAGTTGAGCTTTTCACGGTCATATTGAAGTGATGGAATACCCATGTTTTTTGCTAAAGTGACATCTGTTTCACGATCACCAATCACATAACTATTGGCAGGATTAAAACGCTGTGCATCGATATATTCTTGTACTAAACCTAATTTAGGTTTACGACAATTGCAGTTGTCACTTTCAAAATGTGGGCAAATCAATACATCATCAAAAGTAATGCCTTGTAATTTAAAATGCTCCATCATTTTATTATGTGGGGCATCAAAATCAGGTTGTGGGTAAGATTCTGTACCTAAGCCATCTTGATTGCTCACCATCACAAAACGATAGCCTGCTGATTGCAAAGCTAATAATGCAGGAATCACTTTAGGCTCAAAAATTAATTTTTCTAATGAATCAATTTGAAAATCTGTTTTTGGCTCATCAATGAGCGTGCCATCTCTATCGATGAATAGAATATTTTGCATGATATGACCTTGATAATCTAAATAAAATAATTAATTGTATTGGCTGAGCACTTGAATAACACGGCGCATCTCTTGTTCAGTACCAATACTGATGCGTAAGCAATTGCTCAATTGTCCTGATTGTTTTTTCACATAAATGTGCTCAGATTTGAGATGTTCATAAATTTTTTCAGCATCTATCATTTCAACTAAGATGAAATTTGCATCACTTGGATAAATCTTTTTCACCAATGATAAAGATGAAAGGGCAGCAATGAAGGCGGCTTTATTTTGGTTAATCTGTTTTACAGCTGTTCGCATGTATTCAATGCCTTCTTGGCTCAATGTTTGCTCAGCAATTTCCACAACAGGCATTGGCATTGGATAAGGCGCAATCACTTTTTGTAATGATTGAATCAAATCTGCATTGGCAATTGTGAATCCACAGCGAATCC